>DASRUO010000061.1:0-2144 GCA_035655375.1 archaeon
TTTCAGGCTTATTGTCAGGATAGCCAACACCGACCTTGACGGAAAGAAAAACGTTGCAATGGCGCTTACAAAAATCCGCGGAATCGGCATAAGGACAGCGAAAAACATTTCAACGGCTTTCGTGAAGGCAACAGGCCTTCCTGCCACTGAAAAAATGGGGAACGTTTCCGAGGAACAGGCAAGAAAGCTTGAGGAAATAGTTTTGAACCCGCGCGATTCTGGAATTCCGGCGTGGAGCCTTAACAGGAGAAAAGACATGAATTCAGGGAAAGACATCCATCTCGTAATGGCCGACCTTGACTTTTCGCTTAGGACTGATTTGCAGGGAATGAATGAAATAAAATCTTACAAGGGCCTGAGGCATTCATGGGGCCTTCCTGTGAGGGGGCAGAAAACCAAGTCCACACACAGGGGCAAGGGCGGCGTCATAGGCGTGCTGAAGAAAGACGCGAAAGCGGCGGCGGCGGCACCGGCAAAAGGCAAGGCTGCGCCGGCGGCTGCGCCGGCAAAAGCCGGGGCGAAAGGAAAATGAGCGTGATGTGAATGGGCGACCCGGCAAAGAAAAGGAAGCAGTACGAAACGCCGAGAAAGAAGTGGAATAAAACGCTTCTTGAAACCGAGAAAAAGATTGTTTCAGAATACGGCCTGAAAAACAAGCGTGAACTGAGGCGCGCGGGAACATGGCTGAAAAACAAGAGGGACATTGCGAAAAGCCTTCTCGCGCTGCCGCTTGAAAAGAGGCTTCAAAGGGAAACCGAGCTTATCGGCGGGCTGAAAAAAATCGGGCTCACGAATGACAATTCAACACTGGACGATGTTTTGAGCCTCAAGGTGGAGGAACTCCTTGAAAAAAGGCTGCAGACAATCGTGTTCAAGAAAAAAGATTTCGCGAACACCGTGAAGCAGGCGAGGCAGTTTGTTGTCCACGGCCACATAGCAATCGGCGGCAAAAAGGTTGACGCGCCGGGCTATGTAGTCAGGACCAGTGAAGTGGCCGAAGTCGGGTGGTACAGGAAGCCGCTGAAAGTGAAAGAGGAAAAGGCTAAAAAAGACCTGAAGCGGGAATTTGAGGAATCCTCGGGTGAGGCTGCCGCGGAAGCAAAGCCTGCCGAAGCCGCGAAACACGGCGTGAAAGCAGGGGAAGCCGGGCAAAAGCAGGAAGAAGTTTCCGAAGGAAAGGGGAAATACGAGGCGGAGGCTGAAAACTGAATGTCCAAAACCGGGGTAATACACATTTACGCTTCGCACAACAACACGATAATCCTGCTTACCGATGTGACGGGCTCTGAAACGATTGCGAAATGCAGCGGCGGAATGGTCGTGAAAAGCCAGCACAAGGAAGGCTCGCCTTACGCCGCAATGAAGGTTGCGGAGCTTGTCGCGGACAAGGCGAAAGAGCGCGGCATAGAGGACGTGATTGTAAAGGTGAGGGGGCAGGGCGGCATAAAGCCGAAATCGCCGGGGCAGGGCGCGGAGGCGGCGATACTTTCACTTACAAGGAACAACATCAGGATTCGGGCGATTGAAAACGTTACGCCCGTGCCGCATGACGGCTGCAGGAGAAAAAAGAGGCACAGGAGCAAAAAGGATTAAAGCAATCAAAAGGAATGTGTGGTGATATGGGCATGGAAGTGAAAGTTTTATCGGAAAGCGGCAATACTGTTAAACTGCTGTTGAAGGGCATGGACCATTCGTTCGTGAACGCTTTGAGGAGGCAGATAATGTCAGGAATCCCCGTGCTGGCCGTGGAGGATGTGCACATCTACGAAAACAACAGCGTGATGCTTGATGAAATGCTGGCGCACAGGCTCGGCCTCATACCGCTGAAAATGGATTCCAAAAGGTACAAGGAAGGCGATAAAGTAAAATTAGTGCTTGAAAAGGAAGGCCCGGGCATGGTTTACAGCAGGGACGTTAAAAGCACTGACCCGAAAATAGAGGTCGCGGAAACAACGATACCTATTGCAAAGCTTTCCGAAGGGCAGAAAATAAAGCTTGAAATGGACGCATTGGTCGGAACGGGAAAACAGCACAGCAAGTGGCAGCCGGCGATTGCGGCGTACACGGAAATGCCGCTCGTGAAAGGGGAAAAGCACAGGCCGTCAAAATCCGAGATCCTTGAAACTGTTGTTGATGATTTGCAC
>DASRUO010000062.1:0-2248 GCA_035655375.1 archaeon
GAGACAATGCTTTCCTTTTCATATTTTGAAACGCCCGCCCTCGTCGCGTTCGTCACGAGCATAGGCATTTCGCTGCTGATGTCAAGCAGGAATTAGTGCTGAAAGCCCCGCCTTTTCACCGTTCTCTTTCTTTTTGGCACAGCTTTTTCCTTTCTCTTCCAAAGAGAAAGAAAAAGGTGTTGGGAGTTAAGGGGGCTTGAAGCCCCGCAAAACCCCCAATCCCCCAAAAGAAGGGTGAACCAATGAGCCTGAACCATTGCCGGTTTTCGCGCTTAAATGCCTTTCCCAACACCCCATTGCCGGTGCCACTTTTGCGGAATGCAATAATTTTTAATGCCCATTAAATACTATTGTTTCATGGCAGCAAAAAACATTTTTTCCCGCGCTTCCGCGGAGAAAAGCGTTTTCCTTGATGAAAGGCTCCTTTACCCTGAATTCGTGCCGGAAAGGCTGCCGCACAGGGAAAAACACATTGAGGCGCTCGCGTACTGCTTTGAGCCGCTGCTCAAGGGGAGAAAGCCGTTCAACCTTTTCATTGCCGGCCCAACAGGGGTTGGAAAAACAGTGTGCGCTAAATACGTTTTGAGGCAGCTTGAGGAATATTCTGACCGCGCGAAAAGCATTTACCTGAACTGTTTTGAATTCAATTCAAGGAGCTCCGTTTTAAGCTCCATCGCGAACTTTGTCGGCGCCGCGCTTCCGCGCCGCGGCCTTGCCGTGGACGAAATTTTTTCCAAGCTCCTTGAATCGCTGAAAAAGTGCGGCTTCACGCCAATAGTTGTATTGGACGAGGTTGACCAGCTGCTTCTCTCGGAAAATTCGCAGAAAATCCTTTACGATTTGCTCCGCGTCGTTGAATACGAAAAGCAGAGGATCGGCATAGCGATGATTTCCAATGAGGCTGCGCTTACTGCAAGGCTTGACCCGCGCGTGCGCAGCTCCATGGCGGAACAAACAATCCTCTTTGAGCCTTACACGCCGCAGCAGCTTAAAGGCATCCTCGCGGAGAGGGCGGAGCTGGCATTCGTTAAAGGCGCGCTTGAAAAAGACGTTTTGAATGTTGCCGCCGCGCACGCGGCGAAGCTGGGGGGAGACGCAAGGATAGCGCTTGAATCGCTCCTTAAAGCCGGAAGGCTCGCGGAGAAGGAAAACTCCGGAACCGTTTCGCTTAAGCACCTTGAGCAGGCGTTCAGCTCCGTTGATTCCGCTTCACTGCTTAAAGGGTTCAAGCACTTGGGAAAAGACGAGAAAGCGCTCCTGAAAATAATCGCTGAAAACCCTTCAATCCATGCGGGAAAAATCTACGAATTTTACCGTTCATCTGATTCAGGGGAATTGAAGGAACGTCGTTTAAGGGATGTGCTCATAAAGCTTGAAAAGCAGAACTTCATCTCTTTTGAATATGTGAGCCTCGGCAATAAAGGGAAAACAAAGATTTTTTCATCGAGGATTCCGAAAGAGTTCCTCATAAAAGAGCTCGCCAAGGAGGGCGCTTAAAATGCACGAGCTCTGGACCGAAAAGTTTTTCCCGAAAAATTTTGGTGAATTCGTGGGCAATTCCGAAATAGCCGAGAAGGCAGCGGAATGGGCAAGGAACTGGGATAAAGGAAAAATGGAGCCGCCGCTCCTCTTGTGGGGGCAGACAGGCGCGGGAAAAACCGCGCTCGCATACCTTATTGCGGAACAGTTCAAATGGGCCGTTGTGGAGCTGAACAGCTCTGATTTGAGGTCAAAGGAGGCGATTGACAGGGTCGCGGGCGCGGCCTCGCAGAACGCCTCGTTTTTCGGCGGAAAACGATTGGTGCTTCTGGATGAGGTTGACTCCATGGCGCGCGAGGACAGGGGCGGAATCGCGGCAATTTCCGCGGTGATAAAGGATTCAAGGAACCCCGTGATAATCACCGCGAACGACATTTTCGAGAACCGCTCACTTTCGGCGCTGCGCTTCGTTTGCAAAACGTTTGAGTTCAAGAAAATAAATTACCTTTCCATCGCTAAAAGGCTGAAGGAAATCCTTTCCTCCGAAAAAATCGGGTTTGAGGAAGAAGCCGTTGCGGAGCTCGCGAAAAATTCTTCCGGCGACATGCGCTCCGCGCTCCTTGACCTGCAGACCCTCGCGCTTCCGGGAAAAGTTTCAGCGGATTCGGTGAAAAGCCTTTCACTCAGGGAAAGGCAGCAGAATGTTTTCAGCGTGATGAAGGCGATTTTCAAGGGCACCGATTTTTCCGAGGTTAGGGATGCGAGGATG
>DASRUO010000063.1:0-4446 GCA_035655375.1 archaeon
CTCGTTGACGCTTGAAGCATGCGCCAATGCCGGCACGCCGGCGGCTTACTGCAATTATACCGCCATCGCGTGCGTTTCAGCCCTTGACTGCAATGATTCGGATGCCTATACATCGGACAGGTGCGTTAACGGCGGCACTGCGGCCTCTTACTGCGAATTCACGCCGATTGCGTGCCACAGCAATCCTGACTGCGGCGATTCGAATGATTACACGCTTGACAGCTGCCTGAATGCAGGCACAGTGGATTCTTACTGCGATTATCAGGCGATCGCATGCATCACTGATTTGGATTGCGGCATAAGCGGGCCTGAACCTACCACTTACTGCGTCGGCGACATCGTGTTCAGGGGCGTTATCAGCTATTATTGCGGCAATACCGGCACTGTTGAATCGTACTGCACCGCTTCAGGCGCGCCGCAGCTCGTGGAGGAATGCCCTTACGGCTGTGAAAACGGGGCGTGCCTGCCTTACACTCCTGCGTGCGGCAATGGTGTTTTGGATGCCGGCGAGGAATGCGACGGAAGCAATGTTGGCGGAGCCACATGCCAGGACGTGGGATTTGACAGCGGAACGCTTTCATGCACTTCCTCGTGCACCGTGAATATTTCCGGCTGTTATAACAGCACGCCGGCTGACACGACCGCGCCGACAATTACTGAATTCACTGTTTCCAACGCCTCCACGGGCGAGGTATGCATTGACGGCTCTTACTTGATAGGCGGAGGCGCTGACCCAAATGCCTGCTCTGACAGCACGGGCAGTGACCCGCTTGTGACGTTCAATGTGGAAGTTTCCGCCACTGACGCGTCAGGAATTTACCTGTACCGCGTTACGCCGAGCGTTGGCGGCGTTGCGAGAGAACCTTACGAGGACCCTGACGCGCCGCAGGGCAGCCGCTATTCGTTTGAGATAGACCCGAGCCCTGACGGTTCCGACTGCGGCAACCAAGTCCGGGTTGTTGCAGAAGTTGTTGACGCCTCCGCGAACTCGAACAAGGCAACGCAGTCAAAAATTTTTATTGCAACGGTTTGGTGCTGAAATAAGAGTTACGCCAAAAATTTGAACCAACACAAAAGAGGTTGGAACCAATGCGGCATGTACAATTAGGTTTTATTATGCCTTTCAGGCTTCATTTTTAGCATGATTGACTGGATTTTCGCCGCAAAAGCGCTTCTCTCTTTCGCCGTAGGGGGCGCCGCGGTGGCCGGGGCGCTTCTTTTAGGGGAAAAATTCGGCGGGAGAATTGCGGGAATAATCATAGGGCTCCCGGTGGTTTCAGCTCTCGGCCTGTTCTTTATAGGCTTCACCCAATCCGCAGCCGTTGCCGCTGAAGCGGTGACCGTGATGCCGTTAACGCTTGCGACAGGCCTGCTGTTCATGCTGTCATTCATCAAATTTTACGAAAGATTCGGGCTCGTGAAAAGCCTTTTAGCTTCAACCCTCTTGTTCTTTTTAATAACAGGCATCGCTGTTGCTGCGCTGAACCTGGCCGACATTTATGTGAATGCGGTTATTTACCTGCTGGCTTTGGCTGCCGCCGCGTTTTTGGTTAGGGATTACCCGGAAAAAGCCGCAAAAAAAGTTGCCGGCAAAAAACAGTTCCTTTTACGCTCAATTTTTGCCGGAACAATGGTGATGGCGGCAGTGGTGGTCGCAAAACTTGCCAACCCCCATCTCGGGGCAATTGTAGCCGCGTTCCCGGCGTCATACTTTTCAACGGCGCTCATTTCAGCCGGAAGCCACGGCGTGGAATTTACAAAAACAATAGTGAAGGGCATTCCTCCCGCCACGCTTGGCACGCTGCTTTTCTACTTCACGGCTTACGCCACATACCCGACAGCTGGAATTTATGCCGGAACGGTGGCGGCGTATTCTGCGGCTTTGGCGTTCGTGATAATTTTGGAAAAATCACGGCTGGTTATTCAAAAAATCGCCGGGAAAACATAATGCATGGCCTTAACCGCAATCGTTTCTGTCGAGGGTGCTGAAAGGATATACTTATATATTTGAATTATACGTATATCTATGCCGGTGATTCAATGGGCAACATCACGATAAGCCTCGAGGATGCGGACGAGGCAAAGCTCAGGCGTTTCGCGAGGGAAAAATATGGCGGGAAGAAGGGCTCGCTCGCGAAAATCGTGAGTGAGGGGCTGGAAAAAATGGAGAATGAATCAGAAAGGGAAAAGGCAATCAGGAGCCTTAAGGCCAAAATGGAGAAAGGATTCAACTCCGGAGGAATCCTGATAAAGCACAGGAGCGAGCTTTATGACAGGCGCTGAAGCAGGATTAATTGACTCTAACATTCTTGTTTACGCTTTTGATGAGCACGATGAGGAAAAACACGGGAAAGCCATGCGGTTTTTGTCCGGAAAAGCGGCTGATGGAAACGCTGTTGTAAGCGCGCAAAACCTTGCGGAATTCCACAGCATTGTGACAACCAAGCTCAGGAAGCCGATTAAAGCGGAAGCTTCCCGTGAAATAATTTCGGGCTTTTCAGGCACTATTGGAACAATACATTACAATGCTGACACCGTGGTGAAAGCGATTGAATTGCAGGCTGCTTACAAGGCGCCTTTCTGGGACGCGCTCATAGCCGCAACAATGCTGGAAAACGGCGTGAAAACAATTTTCACGGAAAACACCGCCGATTTCAGGAAAATCCCTTTCATCAAGGCCGTGAACCCGCTGAAATGATTGGTTTTCAGGCGGCAGGAACGCATAGATAAGTTTTCCGCAAATTTTATGTTGCACGCCTTCAGCCTTCATTCCTAATGAGGAGGAAATCTTTTTCTCGGGAAAGCCGTTAAGCCATGCGCTATTTTTCTTTTCCAATCCCCTGGCTCAGCTGAATTATTTTTTTCAGGAGCAGCGGCGAAATGAAGTAGTTGAACGATAAAAGCCTGTCAAGCAGGGAGTTGAATTCCTCGAAAGAAAGGAGCCCCTCTTTAAGCGCTTTCAGCAAAATGTAGGGGCAGCTGAAAGCCTTCAGGCCGTGAAGCTTCGCGAACCTTACCCCTGAAAAATCGTCCATTAAAACCGCGCCTATTTTAAGTTTTTTTGCGAGCAAAACCGTTTCATGCTCCCCGCTCAGCGCCTTGCCGGAACCGTGAACAATTTTCAGTTTCCCTTCCCTGACAAAAGATTCAACGCGCAGGCAGTCCTGAAAGCTTTTTTCCTCCCCTTTCATGACTTCGGCTAAAACAATGCCGCCCGCGTAAAGCTCCGGATAAATCGAGGATAAAATTTCGAGCCTGTCCAGTTTCGCGAAGAATATGAGCACTGAAGCGTCGGCAATGGCTTTCACTCGAATTCCTTCAGCGCTTCGCCCAGATTGCCTTCATCCGTTTCAAGGTAGAGGCCCCTTTTCCTCATCTCCTCAAGGAACTCCCAAATTGAAAGCCTTGCCTTGGCGGCGGCTTCTGAAAGGCTTGCCTTGTGCGCCCTGTACTTTTCAAGCGCTGCCTTAATCCTCAGTTCTTTTACGCCCTCGCTTAAAGCGCTCTTGAAAAGCGCGGACTGCCCCACCCCCGATTCTTTTGCGAAACGCCTCAATTCTTCAAGCTCTTCGTCTTCAAGCCTTACCGTTGTAACGCCCATGCAAAAACACCTGAATACATTGTATTCAAACGTATTTTTAAGTGTTTGCCTTTTCAAAGCCGGAATCAACCAAAAAGTTGATTTTTAACTTTTTCTGCCCAATTATAATATTTTACATGGCGGGGGCAGCGGGCTTAGGCCTGGGCGTGCTTGACTCAAAGAGCACGAAAGGGCAAATCGTTCAGGTACTCTCGGAAGAGTGGCCGCTGAACGCGAAGCAGGTTCATTCAGCGCTTGTGAGGAAGCATTCTTCAACGGCTTCGTATCAGGCCGTGCACAAGGCGATGACCGAATTGTGCGAATCAGCTGTTTTGCAGAAAATTGATGGGAAGCTGCGGTTAAGCCCTGAATGGGTGAAACAGGTTTCCGCTTTCGGGAAGCGGCTGGAATTGAGCTTTCAGAGGCACGCCGACAAAAACGAGCCGCTGTTTTTCACTTTCAATTCTTTTATCGGGCTCGCAAAGTTTTTGATCAACGAATTCATTGATTACAATTCCGACAGCTATCCAAATGTTGAAAAAAAGGATTGCGTGTGCAAGTGGAGGCACGCCTGGCCCCTGGTCGGGGCTTCCGGCCAGGAGCATGAGAGGATGAAGAAAGCCTTCAAGGAGACAACGCATTACTGCATCTGCGAAAACGACTCCTTCCTTGACAAAATGACCATGGATTACGTCACAAAGCTTGGCAAGAAAACCGTTACAAGCCCGGGCTTTTCATCAAAAATTGACACTTTTGTGCAGGGCGATTATGTAATGCAGGTTTATTTTCCTGACGCGATGCAGAAGGAAATGGACGCCGTATTCAAAAACACCGAATCTGAAAAAGATTTTGACATCCAGAAAATG
>DASRUO010000064.1:0-2970 GCA_035655375.1 archaeon
TGCGTTTACGCTTTCATGAAACTTTTCGCCAATTCAACCTCTTTCTTGCCGCCGATGTAAATCGGCGTGCTGTGGTTCAAGTTGAGCGGCTTGATGCTGTGCAGCGTTTCAGTGCCGTTGATGCCCGCGCCGCCTGCCTGCTCCGCTATCAAGGCCATGGGGTTCCCCTCGAAAATGAGCCTCAGCTTTCCTTCAGGCTTTTTCCTTGAGGCGGGGTAAGAGAAAACCCCGCCGTTCATGAGAATCTGCTGGACGTCCGCGGAAAAAGACCCCGAAAACCTTGTTTTATATCCTTCAGCCTCAAGTGCTTCAACGAATTTCAAGTGGCCCGGAAGCCATTCGGAGCGCACGCCGCCCATTGCATAGGTTTTCCCTTCCGGAATCATTATGTTTTCCCTTGCCAGCTGGAATTTTCCCTTGCCGTTTAAAACGAATTCGTGCACCCCGTTTTTTGCGGTGTAAATGAGCGAGGTTAAAGGGCCGTAAAGCACGAGGACAGCCGCATCCATTTTAGAGCCCTTTTCCATGACGTCGCCTTCATTGAAAAATCCCGCAATCGTGCCAACCGCGAGATTCGCGGAAATTAAAGAGCTGCCATCCAGGGGGTCAAGGGTTACGCCGAAGCTTCCCTGAGCCTTGCGGATTTCAACTATTTCGTCCTGCTCCTCGGAAGCGAAGCTTTTCACCAGCCTTGATTTTTCCATCGCCTTCAGGAAAACCAAATCAGAATACTTGTCGATTTCAAGCTGTCTTTCACCGTGGATGTTGTGGGTGTTTGAAACCGAGGTGTGCGTGAGGAAAGCCTTCTGCACTTTTTTCGTGTTTTCCGCAATAAGCATTATCAGCCTTGACAAATCCCTGTCAACCCTGCGCTCTTTCAGGTGTTTTTCAAGCAGAACGCGCTTTGGGGCTTGTGGCATGAAGTAATAGTCATTAGAAATGAATAAAAAAACACCTTTGGACTATTTCATCTGGATGAAAGGCAGGAAACCGCGGGTTCTCGTGATAGGCTTGGGCGGCGCGATAAGCGCCAAGCCCGTGAACGGGAAATGGAAGTACGGGGAAATCGCGCAGGAAGAGCTGCTGAAGCTGACCCCTGGCATCACGGAAAAATTTGACATCAAGGCAACCAACATTTTCAGGATGGACAGCGCTGATTTGCAGCCTAAAAACTGGCTCACGCTCGCAAACACAATTTACCACAACATGAAAGACTTTGACGGCGTAGTAGTCACGATGGGCACTGACACCATAGATTATGTTTCTTCCGCAATCGCTTTCATGATTCAGGACAACAACATACCGATTGTTTTTACCGGCTCGCAGGTTGACCCGACACAGGTAAACACCGACGCGCGCTGGAATTTGAGGGAAGCCATAACGGTCGCGGGTGAAAGCGGCGTGGCGGAAACGCTTCTCGTGTTCAACGGCAGGATTTTGAGGGCTACAAGGACCAAGAAGGTGAACGCTTCCGAGTTCACGGCCTTTGAAAGCATTGACGAGCCCCAATTGGGCACAATACAGCACTTCATTGAGCTGCAGGGAAAGTACAGGAAAAGGTCTAAAAACGCGCCGAAGCTTTACCAAAACCTTGAAAGCGAGGTCGCGATAATGAAGGTTTATCCGGGGTTTGACGGCAACAGGATTGTCAGCCTGATAGGGCAGGGCGTCAAGGGAATAGTGCTTGAAGGCTACGGTTTAGGGAATATTCCGCTTCTGGACAATTCAATGAGGGAAGCGATAAAATTTGCGGACAGGAAAAATGTTGCAATCGCAATCACAAGCCCCTGCGCGCTGGGGAAATTCTGGAAAAACATTTACCAGGCGGAAATCGGCGCAAGGCTTAAAGGCTTGAAAGTCATCCCATTGTATGACATGCTCACTGAAACCGCTTACGTGAAGCTCATGTGGGTTTTAAGCCGGACGACGGAGTTTGCGGAAGTGAAAAAAATGATGCAGAAAAGCTACGCGGGCGAAATTTCCGAGTTCAGGCCTTCGCGGAAAAACGGTTTGGGTGATTGAATGGACGCGAAAGCTTTCATGAAAAAACACAAACTTTCCGAGGGGCAACTTGTGAAAATTTACAATGAGGGGCGGGCTTTTGAGGGAAACATCATCCCGAGCGCCGGCAAAGGCAAAAACATTCTTGCCTTAAAGCTTAAATCCGGCTACAATGTCGGGATAAAAATTTCCCCTTCAACTAAAGCGGAAAAGCTTGAAGGGGTGAAAAAGGTCGGGAAAGGCGTGAAAACTGAAATAAGGCAGGACCCTTCGCTCCCGAAAATTTCCATTCTCCACACCGGCGGAACGATTGCGAGCAGGGTTGATTACAGGAGCGGCGCGGTTTACTCTTCCTTCGAGCCGGAAGATTTGCTTTCAATGTTTCCCGAGCTGTTAAAAATCGGGAATTTTTCCTCCAAGCTGATAAGCAACATGTGGAGCGATGATTTGAGGTTCAAGCACTTCGGCGTGATTGGAAAAGAGGTACTGAAAGAATATGAAAAAGGCGCTAAAGGAATAATTATTGGAATGGGCACGGACAACATGGCTGTCGCTTCCGCTGCGATGGCGTTCGTGCTGGAAAAATGCCCCATTCCGGTCATTTTTGTGGGCGCGCAACGCAGCTCCGACCGCGGCTCAAGCGATGCGGCAATGAACCTTGTGTGCGCGGCTGAATTCATCGCGAAAACGGATTTTGCCGGCGTTGCTTTATGCATGCACAATTCAAGCTCTGATGAAAAGTGCGCAATCCTGCCCGCGTGCAAGACGAGGAAAATGCATTCCTCAAGGAGGGACGCTTTCAAGGCCGTGAATGACACGCCCATTGCACTCGTGGATTATAATACACGGAGCATTGAATTCGTGAAAAAGGATTACGCGCGCCGGAGCAATGAAAAAATTGTTTTGAAGCCGAAGTTCGAGGAAAAGGTTGCGCTGTTTAAAATCCACATAAACATGTTTCCCGAACAG
>DASRUO010000065.1:0-5948 GCA_035655375.1 archaeon
ATCAGGGATAAGGGCGGCACATTCATAGGGTGCAGGATGGGCAGGCCGGAAGCCGCGAAGCCGAGGAAAATGGTCGGGGACCCGATGACGCTGTTCCCCATAGGCACGTACGGCGGCAGCACGCGCTCCATCAACAAGGCAGCGGAAAACTTCGGCACAATAGAGGTTGAAATGGCGGATTTCATCAACACTGAAAGCGGGAAAATCGAGGAACAGGCGTTTTCCCGGGCGCGGGGGAAAAGGAACGTGCTGAAAAAAAACCCGAAAGACGGCGCCATCGCCTTCAGCAAAAGAAAAATAGAGCTGGAAAAAATTTTTTCCGCGGCATCGGAATCCTTGGGCGTTCCGCTGCCGCCGCTCGTGAAAGGCGTGAAAGGCCTCATAAATGCCGGAAAAGTCCCTGAACCCATCGAGAAAGGCATTCTCAGGGCGAGGCAAGGCCTCCATATTTTCCGCGACGGCACAATAAGGTTCGAGCTCCTGAACGCGCCGCTCACGCATTTCAAGCCCGCTGAAATAGGCCTGAGCGTTGAAAAGGCGAAAGGGCTCGGCTATGCAAAAGATTTCGAGGGCCGCGAGCTCGTGAGCGCGGAACAGATTTGCGAGATTTTCCCGCAGGACATCATAGTGAACGAAACCGCGGGGGAATTTTTCGTGCGCGTCTCAAAATTCGTGGATGAAGAGCTTGAAAAATTTTACGGCCTTGAAAGCCATTATAATTTTGATTCAAAAGACCAGCTCATCGGCGAAATATTCTTGGGCCTGGCGCCGCACACCTCTGCGGCGGTCGTGGCAAGGCTTATAGGGTTCACGAAAGCGAAAGTGAACTTTGCGCACCCCTACTTTCACCTCGCGAAAAGGAGGAACGCGGACGGCGACCAGGACTCCATAATGCTGCTCATGGACGCGCTGCTCAACTTTTCAAGGCTTTACCTTTCCTCATCGCGCGGCGGGAGGATGGACGCGCCGCTAGTGTTCACGGTGCTGATAAACCCTTCAGAGATTGATGACGAGGTTTACGAGGTTGAAACGTGCGCCGAATACCCTCTCGAACTTTACGGGAAAAGCCTCACATTCAGCGGGCCTGAAGACGTGAAAATCCCGATTATAAAGGAAAGGATAGGGAAGAAAGGGCAGTACACAGGCTTTGGGTTCACGCACAGCACAAGCGTTTTCGATGTGGGCCCGAAAATGTCTTCTTACGTGAAGCTGCAGTCCATGGAGGACAAAATGTCGGCGCAGGCGGAACTGCAGGGAAAAATAAGGGCCGTGGACAAGAAGGACGCCCTTGAAAGGGTTCTTGTGAGCCATTTCCTGCCGGACATAATAGGAAACGCGCGCGCTTTTTCGAGGCAGGCTTTCCGGTGCAGCAAGTGCAACGCGAAATTCAGGCGCATACCATTAAGCGGCAAATGCACTTCCTGCGGAGAGGACAAACTGATTCTTACAATAGCGCAGGGTTCCGTGCGCAAATACCTTGAAATTGCCAAGGGAATGATAAACTCTTACGGCTTAAGCCCTTACCTGAAGCAGAGGATAAGCCTGGTGGAAAAGGAAATAGATTCGGTTTTCACGAACGAAAAGGCGCAGCAGAAAAGCCTTTTTGAATTCGTGTAAATTCAAAAACCCTTGGGAAAAAAAGCTAACGCAAAAGCCTTTTTGAATTCGTGTGAATTCAAAAACCCTTGGGAAAAAAACGCCTAACGGCAAAAGCCTTTTTGAATTCGTGCAAGGAACAAAAAGCCTTGTGAAAAAATCACGCAACGTAAATGGCCCAGAGGATTATTACGGCCGCGATTATTCCGAGCATTATTATGCGCGCGTCCTCTTCCCTTGAGAAAAACGCCCACAAATCTTTTACAAGAACCGGAACAGAGGAAAAACCCGCGGCAATGTTTTCTGCCCATTTTTCCGGCGCCGAGAGGTCGCTTAAAGCCTCGGAAAATGCCTCGGAAAACTCCTTTTCCCGCTCCGGCACGGCTTCAGGATTCAGTATTTTCCCGCTGGCCGCATTCACTTTCAGTTCAACGCTTTTGCCTGCGCCAAGCGGCGCAACCACAATCCAGAAAGGCACGAAAAACAGTTCAAGGCCTGAAACAACCACATTATCCTTTGAAACCTTTTCCTGCAAAGCGAGTTTGGAACGTATTAATTCAAGCGCTTCTTTCGCGGAAAGCCTTGAAGGGAAAACCTTCAAACCATGTTCCCCATTCAATGGCTGGAAATCGGAAGGCTTCTCCCCGGAGTGCAGCAATTCAGCCACACCGGCATCGAATTCACGGGAAACCGCGTTAAGGGAGGAAGAATTTTTTGAATGCGATGAATGTTTTTTCGCGGTGCCGTGAAAAACATCAAAATTGAAGAACCAGTAAGGCACGTACTCAAGCGAGAACGAGGGCAAAGGAGCGCTGAGCCATTGCCTTTTTTCAAGAAGGGAACCAACTTCCTGGCCCGCCTTTTTAGAATCAGCGGAAACCGGGAAAGCTGGTTTCTCCAAAAGCATTAAGCGTACCCTGCGTGCCTTTACATGCCCCTTCTCTTGATTATCTTGACCCTGCTCGGAGTAATCAGGATTTTATCCGGTGAAATCCTTGCAATGTCGCCGTTTATGGCTTCAATCTCGGCCTTTACGCCGGTTACGAGCTCCCTGAGCTTTAAGGCATTCCTCTTGGAAAGGTCGCTGATGTTTACAAGCAGAATATTGCCCTGCTTCGCCTCATTCACAATGGCTGCCTTGTCTTCCTCGCTCTGCAAGGAAACCGGCTTTACAAAGGCATCGGCGTCCTCGTAAGGGTTTTCCTCTTCGGCATCAAGATTGTTAAGGAAATCCTCAACGTCAAACTCCTCTCTTTTTCCTATGAGCTTTTCCATAAAAGCCATTCAGTCATCACCCCTTAAAAAAAAGATTGACTATTACAAATTGCACCTGAACAATATTATAAGCCTATTGCTTCAAAAGAGGCTTAAAACTCTACATAAAAAAAAGCGGAAAACCGCGGCAAAAGGCTGAATGAAAACTTGTGCGGGGCAAAAGCCGAAAACACGGGAAGCCAATCTACATAATGAAAGTATGGAAAGCGAACGAACAATAGCGGAAGTGGTTCACTTCCACAACTCAGAATTTTTTTAATCAGTTGCATTCTACTTGAATGAGCGATTACATTAAGCGATCAGCACAAATTTTCAAAGCATTTGCATTGCCTTTGAAAAAAGCCTGCGGGGGTGGGTTTTTGCAGCAGAACATTTTCGAGAAAGAGTTCGCAAAGGAAACTATTTTCATTGACCGCAACTTGATAACGCCGCATTACACGCCGAAAGAGCTTCCATTCAGGGAAACCCAGATAAAGAAGATTTCAGAGATACTCGCGCAGGCGCTTAAGGGGAAAAAGGCGGACAATGTTTTCATTTACGGCAAAACAGGCACCGGCAAAACCTCGGTAACCAAACACGTGATGCAGCAGCTGCTTGATTTTGCGGGCGCGAAAGGGGTTGCTGTGCACGGCAATTATGTCAATTGCAGGAACCACAACAGCAAGTACCGCGTGCTCATAAAAATAGTGAAGGATTTGTATCCCGAAGAAAATTTTCTCGGGTTTTCTGCCGCTTTCGTGTACGAAAAACTGCTTGACTTCGCGAGAAGCGGCAAACACATCGTATTGGTGCTTGACGAAGTTGACAAGGTTAAGGACCTTGATGAACTTATTTACGGCCTCACGCGCGGCAACGATGAAATGGATAAGGGAAGCGTTTCAGTGATAGGCATTTCAAACAATTTAACGTTCAAGGAAAGGCTTGACCCAAGGACTAAAAGCAGCCTGTGCGAGCATGAAATGGTTTTCCCGCCGTACAACGCGCAGGAGCTCGCGGAAATACTCAGGCAGCGCGCCGGAATAGCTTTCAGGCCCGGCACCGTGGAAGAGTCAGCGATTACAAATGCCGCGGCAATCGCGGCGCAGGAATCCGGGGATGCGAGAACCGCGGTAATGCTCCTGCTGCGCGCCGGCGAAATCGCTGACAGGAAAAACTCCGGAAGCGTGACGGATGAGGAAGTGAAAAAGGCGAAGAAGCAGGTGGAAGAGGAAATAATAATGAACATGGTTTCAACCCTGCCGGAACAGCAGCAGCTCGTGCTTTACTCAATAGCCAAGCTTTCAATCGAGAA
Organism: archaeon; assembly: GCA_035655375.1. Classification (GTDB taxonomy): domain Archaea; phylum Iainarchaeota; class Iainarchaeia; order Iainarchaeales; family Iainarchaeaceae; genus DASRUO01. The sequence continues at coordinate 4,163 of DASRUO010000065.1, forward strand.
AAAGCCTTTCCAGAAAATCACCGGTGAAACCGAGGCCGGCATACTGTTTTCCGGGGAAATCTATGACGAATACTGCAGGATTTCCAGAAGCTTCAAGGAAACAACCGTGAGCGCGCGCTGGTACAGGGAATACATAAGCGAGCTTGAAATGTACGGCCTCATTTATTCAACCGCTTCCGGGAAAGGCATAAAGGGGCAGACAAGGCTCATACGCCTGGGCTATGACGCGGCGAAAATAAAATCGCTGATTGAAAGGGAAATCGCGGCGGCGTGAAAACACGCGAATGCAATAAATGGGCAAAGGAAAATAAATTTCAAAAAGGCTTACCCGCACAGCCGGAAACCGGAAAATTTAAAGCGGAAACGCCGATTATTTTTTCAGCGCAAGCTGCTGCTTCACGCTTATTGCAATTTTTGGGCTCAGGATTTTCTCCAAATCCTTCACGTCGGTTTTCTTCACGTCGGCAATGGTTTTCACGCCCGCATTGAAAAGCCTGCGCGCCCTAACCCTTCCGATGCCGCGCAGCTCGCAAAGCATCACAAGCTCTTTCCTTATCCCTGCCTTGAGCCTCTTGCGCATTATGCCGAGGGGCGCGAAATGCTCTTCAAGCGCGAGAAGCTTCGCGAGTTCCAAGGCGGAGTAAACAATCCAGTCCGCGTTCTGCAGCTTCGCCCTAAGAATGCCGGGCTGTACCTTGAATGAATCGAAAAGGCTTTGCTCCCTGACCTCTTCAATCCAGTCCAGAAGCATTAAAGAGGTTTTGTATTTTGAAAGCAGATCATTGTCATAAAACATTTCGGAATCCACATCAACCGGAAGCAAATGTTTTTCCTCCTGAAGCCTTTCCCACAATTCTGGCTCGGAGCTTTTCGGCACCGAAAGCAGGGGGTAAAATTCGCTGATGCTTGAAATGGAGTAAAGGTAGGAGAGGTCATTGAACTTCCTCCTCTTCAAGGAATTAATTATTGAAAAAGCCGATAAGGGGTCAAGGTAAAGCTCGGCAACGCGCCTGCCCAGAACGGTTGCGTCAATCCTTTTATCGCTTGACTCCACGAAACCCATTTCCTCAAGCCCTGAAACCAGTTTTGTTACTTTCCCGAAAAGCGCGGAAAGGTTGCCCGACTGTTTCGCATAAAAGGTAGCGGAAAAAAACTTTTCCGCGGAATCCAGGTCGAAAATGAAGCCGCCCGCAATCGCCGCAAGCAAATGAAACCTTAATTGGGAATCGTTTTCAAGCATTGAATCAACGCTTTCAACCTCGCCGTTGATGAAAAAATCCGTGAAATCATCTTTTTCCATCTCGGTTTTGGCAAGCAGCAGGGCCTCGCCCTCAGAATCGTATTTCGGCCTGCCGGCCCTGCCTGACATCTGCTTGAATTCTGAAACGGGAATGCGCTCCATGCCGAAGCCGGCATACCTGTAAGGTGAAGTGATTACAACGCGGAAAGCCGGCATGTTGATTCCGGCTGCAAGCGTGGGCGTTGAGCAGATGAATTTCAGGAAATTTTTCCTGAACAATTCCTCGATTATTTCGCGCTGTTTCTGGAGCAAACCCGCATTGTGGAAGCACACGCCTTCCTTAATCAGGGAAGCGAGGGTTCGGCACTGCGTTGTCGGCTGCTCCAGAACGTTCAGGGCTTTTTCCGAAAACTTTTCCAGAACCTTTTTTTCCTCAGCGCTTAAACGCCTTGAAACAATCGGCGCAAGCTTTTTCGCGTGGAACTCGCTGGATTTCCTCGTGTTCGTGAAAATCAGGGCCTGCTTGCCTTTTTCAAGAGTGTCAAG
>DASRUO010000066.1:0-7930 GCA_035655375.1 archaeon
GCGCCGCTGCTGCCCAATCCGGAATTTAGGGGCATGCCTTTTTCAAGCTCTAATTCAAGCCCTTCATTTTTCACGCCGAGCCTTTCCATCACGCTGAGCGCGGCAATTGAAGCGGTGTTTTTTTCCGGGTTCAAGGGGAGAAAGCCGTTGTCGCCGGAAATTTTTTTTATGGAAACGCCTTTCCCTGAAACCCTGCACGCCCTCACGATGTCTCCGGGGCTGTTCAGCGCAAAGCCCAAAATGTCGTAGCCCGGCCCGACATTTGCAACCGTTGCGGGCGCGAAAACGCTCACCTTTTCCATTCAACCACTTTAACCACTATTATTAGAAGAAATTAATAAAGTGCTCGCAAATAAAGCAATCGCATTAAATTGGTTTGCCAGATTATTCATATAATGTCTAAAGCTTTCCTTAAATGCATTGAATGCGGCAATGAATTCGCGGCTTCTGAAAAAATTTACAAGTGCTCCTGCGGCGATTTGCTTGATGTGCTGTACGATTTTTCAGGGATTAATGCAGCGGCGCTGAAGGAAACTTTCCGGCAGCGCAGGCTTTCAAATGAACTGATTGACCTGAGCGGGGTATGGAGATTCCGCGAGCTCATACCTTTCCTTGAAAGCCCTGAAAATATTGTATCGCTTCCCGAGGGGAACACTCCAATTTTCAGTGCCGCGAAAAGCGCGGAATACGCCGGAGTGAAAAAGCTTTCAATGAAGCACCAAGGCTTGAACCCCACTGGCTCCTTCAAGGACAACGGCATGACCGCCGCGATTTCAAAGGCGAAGGAAATCGGAGCGAAAACCGTTGTATGCGCCTCCACGGGAAACACCTCGGCTTCAATGGCCGCGTACGCGGCAAAGGCAGGAATGGATGCGGTCGTATTGATTCCGAAAGGGCAGATAGCTTTCGGAAAGCTTTCGCAGGCGCTTGATTTCGGCGCGAAAACCTTCCAGATTGACGGCGATTTTGATTCAGCGATGAAGCTTGTGCAGGAAATCAGCCTTGAAAAGGAAATTTACCTGATGAATTCCATTAACCCTTTCAGGCTTGAAGGGCAGAAAACCATCGCAATAGAGCTCATGGAGCAGCGCTCGTGGAAAGCGCCTGACAGAATCGTTGTGCCGGGCGGGAATTTGGGCAATGCTTCCGCCATCGGTAAAGGCGTGAAAGAATTATTTGATTTGGGCTTCATCGGAAAAATGCCGATGATTACAATCATTCAGGCAACAGGAGCGGACCCGTTGTACAGAACCTTAACCACTAGTTCTGAAGAGCTTGTGCCCATAAAGGCGAAAACGCTCGCAACGGCAATAAAGATAGGCAATCCCATCAACTGGAGAAAGGCGGTGCGCGCTATGGATGACACGCGCGGATGGTGCGACGAGGTTTCCGAACAGGAGATTGCCGACGCGAAAGCAATCATAGGAAAAGACGGCATAGGCTGCGAGCCCGCTTCCGCCACAACGCTTGCGGGAATCAAAAAATTAGTTGGCACCGAGATTGATAAAAGTGAAGACATTGTCGCAATCCTTACAGGCCACATGCTTAAGGACACGGATTACACCCTGAACTATCACTTCAATTCGCTTTACGAGAGGGGAAAGTACGCCGCGCGCCCGCTGAAAAAGGGCAGCGGGAAAATCAAAAGCACCTTTGCGAACCCGCCGAAAAAAATCAGGGGCACGATGAAGGAGCTTCGCAAAGCGATGGGGCTGAAGTGAAAATTCTACAGCCTTGCCTCATTAAGCAGGCAGGCTCCAGCTAAATGGCCGCAAATCCTTTTTCAAGGTCTTCAATCAAATCCTCGGAATTTTCAATCCCGCACGAAAGCCTCAGGAGACCGTCAGAAATTCCTTTCTTCAGGCGCACTTCGCGCGGTATTGAGGAATGGCTCATGGTCGGCGGGTGCGAAATCAGCGATTCAACTCCGCCGAGGCTTTCAGCGTAAGTCCACAGCTTCAACGCCTTTACAAATTTTTCAGCGGCTTTTAAGCCGCCTTTAAGCTCGAAGGAAAAGGTGCCGCCCTGCCCTGAAGCCTGCGAGTGCGCGAGCGCATATTTAGGGTGCGATGAAAGGTGCGTGGAGTAAACCCTTGAAACCTTTTCATGCCGCGCGAGGTATTCGGCAAGCTCTTTGTGGTTCGCGTCATGCTTTTTCATGCGCAGCTCCAAAGTTTTGAGCCCGCGCAGAGTGAGGTAACACTCGAAAGGCGAAAGCACGGCGCCGGTTGCCTTTATCATGAGCTTCAGCTTTTCATGCAGTTCCTCATCATCGTAGGAAAGCGAGCCGGCCATCACATCATTGTGGCCGGCAAGGTATTTCGTGATGCTGTGCACAACGACATCAGCGCCGAACTTTTTCGGCTGCTGAAATACAGGGCTGAGGAAAGTGTTGTCAACAATGTACATGAGGTTATGCTTTTCCGCCACTTCGCCCACGTGCTTTAAATCAATCACGTCGAGCAGGGGGTTTGTGGGGCTTTCAACAAAAACCATTTTCGTGTCCTTTGTCACGAACTTTGAAATTTCTTCCGGATTGCCCATTTTTATGAAATCGTTTTTCAGTCCGAATTTTTTCAGGATTGAGTTCATGAGCCTGTAGGTCCCGCCATAAGTGTCCTCGCAGAAAATCACGTGGTCCCCCGAACTTAAGGTCTGGAAGAGCGCGAGCTCCGAGGCTATTCCGGAACCGAAACAGATGGAATGTTTATACCCTTCAAGCTCGGAGATTGCCCTTTCAAGTATTTCCCGCGAGGGGTTGCCCGCGCGCGCGTACTCAAACCCTATGGGCTGGTTGATGCCCGCCTGCCTGAACGTAACAGACTGCTGAATGGGCGCAACAATAGAGCCGTTGTGCGGGTCCTGCTGCTTTCCCGCATGCACGCATTTTGTGCCGAACTTTAAAGCCATTCATTAATTGGGGCGCAATAATATATTAATATTTTCTGTTATAAATATTCAAATCAGAATAATACTTTGTTCATTAAACATGATTTTTCCAAACAAATCTTTTTAACCCCCTTACCGCACCTCCAGCTTCTCGTTTTTTCCTACGCCCCCGCTTTTCTCGGCTTAAACCTTCCCATTCGGGTTGCTAATTAACGGATTTACCTTTAATGCCAAAAACCGCACCGGCAGTGAGGAGTCTAATAACTGATTTAAAAGAGGCCGACTTAGTTGTTTCAGCGAGCGGAGATAATACCATAAGGAGGGGATTTTATGGAAACAACTGCTCAAATGCCCGCAAACAAGCTCAATAAAAAGCTTGACTTTGGAATTCAAAAAATCAAAGGCGGTCAGTGATGGCCGCTTTTTCCAACCTTGAAAAAATTGTTGAAAATTATGTTTCACAATTAGCGGATGAAACCGATGCTGTCCGCAAATCAGCTTTTTTTAAAGAATACTTGGATGCGATGGCAAAATTCTGGCACTACTCATATCACAACCAGATTTTAATCCATGTCCAAAAAAGGGACGCCTCGCGTGTTGCCGGTTTCAGGAAATGGAACGATTTAGGCCGCCGCGTTAAAGGAGGCTCTAAAGCCATCAAAATTCTTGCGCCGTTTTCAAAGAAACTCATTGAAAAGGATAAAGTTACAGGGGAAGAAAAAAAAGTTTTGAGAACATATTTTATTCCGGTAAATGTTTTTGATGTTTCGCAAACCGAAGGAAAAGAATTGCCAAAAATTGATATCGAAGTTACCGGCGACAGTCATAAAGAAGTCCTTGACAAGCTCCTCGCCCTCTGCATTTCCAAGAACATTGCCGTAGAATTCAAAGACCTCGGCATAAACGGCCTCTACGGCTACTCTCAAGGCGGAAAAATCGCCTTAGACTCGAAGCAGGAGGTGAACATGCAGGTTTGCACGCTTGTCCACGAAATAGCGCACGAATTGCTACACCAAACACCCGTAGGCAAAAAGTTCTCGAAACAGGAAAAGGAAATCCACGCAGAAGCGACTGCTTACGCGGTAACGAAGGCGCTCGGATTGGAAAACAAATCTTCGGCATATCTTGCGCTATATACTGCTGACAAGGATAAAATTCTTGAAAGCCTTGAAATAATTTCAAAAACTGTGAAACAAATCCTTGGGCATTTTCACGGGGCATAGGCCTTCAAACAAAACCATTATCGCAGGGGTGTTCGTGTTCCTTTGTCATTGTTCCAAGAGCCATTTCCATGCGGGAATCATTTTTGTTTCCTGGTTTTGTTGTTCAGTGTCTTTGGTGATTATTATTGCCGTATTTGTTTTGTTTTTTTTGGCAAATTTTTTTATTGCGTTTAAGTCATGGGGGTGTATTTTGTTTGCGTATTTTACTTCGATTGGAATGGTCGCGGAGTCTTTTTTTGAGATGAAATCTATTTCGTCTTTTTGGGGTGTTCGCCAAAAGAAATCAAAGTTGCCAAAAACGCCGACAAAGTTTTCAATTACTTTTGAAATTTCGACCTCATCGTTTAGAAAGCACATGCAAGGCGCCGTGATATACGCTTTTTTTGATTTCTTTTCAGAGGTTAGAAAGTTTTTGCTGTAATTATATATTTTTTTGGCTATTTTTGCCTGGGTTAAATAAAACAGGTATTTTTCTGTTGTTTTTGAGCTTAAGCCCAAATCTTTTCCAAGGTTTTCATAATTAATGAGCATCCCGGGGCTTGAGTAGATTGCAACTATTAGGGCCTTGAGTTTTTCAGGGTTCTCGACCGAAAAGAGCTGGGGGATATCTTCAAATGCGATTTTGTTTATTATGCCCTGCAAATATTCTTTTATGGATTCCTCATCCTCGTCAATAATGTCAATAAAATTTCTCTTCAAGTAAGAAGCAAACTCGATTTGTATTTGATTGGAAAACATTTTAGGGTTGTTGATGAATTCTTTTTTTCCCTTAAACTTCAGGAATTCTTTAAATGATAATACCGGCAGATCAAGAAGAAAAACCCTGCCCGCAAGGCTCTCATGCGCTTTTTTTTGGATAAACAAAGTTGCCGAACCGGAAACAAAAAACTTTATGTTTTCATAATTATCGTAGTATGTTTTAATTTGATTCTGCCAATCTTCCAACTTTTGAACCTCGTCAAGAAAAATAAAAATCCTGTCCTTGCCAAGTTCCAAAGAGGCTGTTTGGCAATATTCATTAATCAATTCATCAATGCCCGGTTTTTGTTCATCAAAAGAAAAATAAAGGATGTTTTTTCTTGCAGTGTTATCGTTGATTAAATGATTCATTACTTGTTTAAATAAAACGGTTTTCCCGGTACGCCTAATTCCTGTCAAAGCAACAATTTGTTTCTTGTGCAAATGATTAACCAATAATTCAAAAAAATCCCTCTTTTTTTCAAAGGGATACAGAAACCCGTCAACCCAATGCCTGTTAAACTTTTCAAAATTAATCATATATCCTAAACAACCAAAACACCTTATAAATATATCGGAAACATATTTCTCCTAATATTCAATAATACAAGAACTACATTAACTACGAAATAAGAGTTTTTTGAACCGACAAAAGCCCGAACTACCTCGCACTCTACAAAGCCGACAAAGACAATATAATGGCGAATATGGAAACAATTGCAGCTACCGCAAAAGGAATTTTGGGCTATATCAATTTTGAAGGGGTGACGTTCATGAAACCGGAGGACTATTGATTTAATTATTTATTGAACGTGCTTAATTGATCTGCGTCTTTTTATGATGTCAATTAATTTTTATGAGTTTGGTTTATGTCTATCTACTCCAGAAATATTCTCAAAAATATTAGGAACATATTCGAGGTTCTCACGTCCTTCACTTAGATATTGGAATAGAAGATGATTTTCTTCTGCAAGTTTTTCAATGTTTTTTATGGACGTAGACTTGCCATAATTTTTCATTGCTTTTCAAGTGCCTTCAGGATTCTTTTTTTGAATTCCGGCAGGTCTTTTTTCATGATCCTTCCCGCGGCGGCGGGGATGTGGCCGCCAGCGCCCGCGTTTCTGAATCCTTTCACGGCTTTCTCCAGAAGCTCGTTCGCCTTCACCTTGAAATCCTGCCTGCGCGCGGAAAAGCTCACAAAGCCGTCGCCCTTGTCCTGCACGAAAATCACGGTTTTATCGGGGTAAATGCCATTGCTCACGCTGTTTATTACCGCCGATTTTATGTTGTGCTTTGCCCTGAACCCGAACCACACAAGTTCCTGAACGGGAAAAATTTCCTTTTTGAGCATGAATTCGCGCAAAACCTTTTCCGATTCCCTTTCAAGCCTTTTTGAATGGCGGGCAAATTTTGATTTCAGAACCTTTTCAGGGCCGGAGGCTTTTGCGATAAGCAGGAGAAGCCCGCCCAGCTTCCGCGGCTCAAGCACCTCAACAGCGGAGATTATTCCCGCAACCTTTTCAAATTCAGCAACGCTTGATTTGTGCTTTTTCGCTGCCGCGAGAATGAATTTTTTCCACTGCTGAAGCTGGTTGTCGCCCATAAGGCCGACAGCCGCAATCCACGAAAATTTGCCCATTGGCGCGTGCCGCGAGAAAAGGTCGAAAGCGAGTTTTGAGGCTGGATATCTGCTCGGGTCAATACGCGCGATGTGCTGCGCCTTGAGGATGAAGGTTTTCTTGGTGCTTTTTGAATACTGCTTGTGGTGGTCGATTACAAGAACCTGCTTGACATGCCTTTCGGCCTTGCGCAGCGTTTCCGGATACTGGTCGGCCGCAAAATCAACTATGATTATTTTTGAAATTTTTTTTTGCCGGAGGGTTTTAAGGGTTTGCGGCAGCAATTCCACTGTCTTGAACGGCTGCGTGATTACAAGGTCCGGCGCATTCCCACGCAGGAGCTTCACCGCATTGAAAGTTATCGCGCCGCTTGAAACGCCGTCAGCGTCGAGGTCGTGAATCAGCGCAATCCTGTCGCGCTTCGTGAAGCCTTTCACGATTGAATCAAATTTTTTCAGTGCGGTTTTACGCTGCATCCAAGAATAAAATGCGGTAAATGGTTTTAAAAAAAGAGTTTAACGATTGTTACGCCTGAACAAAAAGATTTTAAACCACTAAAAACATCCATTTAGACTGCGATGAGCAACAAACTCCCGATAGCGGTTTCAGCAATAGTTGTCGCGCTGTTCGCGTGGTATTACTTCATCTTCCGCGCGATGGCGCCATCGTTAGGTTTTGTGAACGCGGTTGTCGCTTTCTCCGCGGTGGTGATTCTTACTTTTTCGTTCCTTATCGGGCCGTTAGCGCGCTTTATCCCGTTTTTCAGGAATTTCCTCGCGCACAGGAAAGCCTTCGGCCTGATAGGCTATGCGCTGGCGGGCCTGCACATAATCATCGTGGTGCCGCTCCTTATCGGGGAAAGCAACGAAATAACTTTCGCGGACGTCGCTTCTTTGGCTGTGGCAGCAGTCGCGTTCACGATATTCACTTTAATGGCGCTTACTTCCACGAGCAGGTGGGTAACAACTCTTGGCTATGAAAACTGGAAAAACCTGCAGCGCACCGGCTATCTTGCATTGATTTTTGTGCTCTTCCACGTCGCGCTGCTCGAGAAAGGGGTTTTCTTTTCAAGGCTCACCGGGCAGATAGCAATAGGAATAATACTCCTCGCGCTCCTGCTCAGGGCAATCGCGCTCGTGATAGGAAAGCCGAGCGCTGAAAAAATAAAGGTCTGAAAACAAGCATTAAATATATCTTTACCCTCTATTTAGATGGTTTTTATGCCAAGGCCACCACAGCCAAAAAAAAGGCAGTTGCGTAATGGAGAAAAATTTAATCCTGTAATTCACATTGAGAAAAGGCAGAGTCAAAGAAGAGTGTGTGATCCACTTAGCTTGCTTGATTTTGAAACTCTTAGAAGAACCAAGGGTGATGGAGACACGAGGAAACATAAAGGAAAAAGGGCAACTGACATTTAGCAATGGCATTGAACAGTTATAAAAATGACATCCTCCCCGCACT
>DASRUO010000067.1:0-5502 GCA_035655375.1 archaeon
GAAGCGCGGGCCGCGGTGCTGCAGTGGATGCTTGACAACAGCGTTTCCGGAATAAATGAGGTCGGGAAAGTGATGAACGCATTTTACACGGATTCCGAATCGTTCAGCAATGCTGTCGCGAAAAACCTGAAGCCGAAAGACGTGCTGGAGGTGTAGCTTTGAAGCTCGGCCTGATGCTTTACACCCCTGAAAAGGCCATGAAAATCGGGCGCGGCTTCACTTGGATAGGCCGGTTTCTCGAAAAAATTTTTTTCAGCACGAAATACGGGCTCGCGAAAGCCGGCATAGGCATTCCCGCGGAAAAATACCTTGCCGCATCATTTTTTTCCGCCCTCGCCTACGGCTCTGTTTTCTTTTTCATATTTTATTTCATCCTCTTTTTCAGGGACGGCGCAATAAGTTCCGGCAATTCAGTTCTCGCCGGGCTGATAGGCATTGTGTTCGCGCTTGTTTTCTTTTTCATCCACCTCATTTACCCTGAAATACTCGCGAAAAGGTACGCTTCAGGGATAGAGCAGGGCCTGATTTTCGCGCTCAAAAGCATGCTTGTGCAGGTCAGCAGCGGCATTCCGCTTTTTGACGCGATGGTGAATGTAAGCAGGTCAAATTACGGCAATGTTTCAGCCGAGTTTGGCAAGGTTGTGAAGGGCATTTCTTCAGGCGAAAGTGAGGCCTTGGCCCTTGAAAAGCTGGCGCTCAACACGAGAAGCGAGCACCTGAAAAAGACCGCCTGGCAGCTCCTCACATCCATCAGGAGCGGCGCGTCGGTGCAGGGCGCCCTCGCGACCGTTGTTGAATCGCTTTCAGGCCAGCAGGTGCGTGCAATAAGGGATTTTGCCGCGGAATTAAATCTCTGGATTCTTTTGTACCTGCTGCTTGCGGCCGCAATCCCGACGCTCGGAATAACTTTCATGGTGGTGCTTTCCGCGATGAGCGGAGCCTCAATAGGCCCCGAACATATAATCATGACAATCGCCGGCGCGGCAGCGATGCAGTTCGTTCTCATAGGGTTTGTGAGGACGCGCGTCCCGAAGGTGTACGCGTGAGCGTTTCAGGGTTTTATTCGAGGGTTTGCCGCATCCTCGCGGCGGCCTTTTCGGCTGGTGCGGAAAGGAAAAAGGCGCTGCACTCATGGATGGATTATGCCGGAATACGCGATGGCCAAGAATTGTGGCTCGGCAAAAGGGTTCTGCTTTCACTGCTTTCCGGCATTATAGGCTTTGTTGCCCCCTACACAATCGGAAAATCTTTCGGGATTTCGGAATTGGGAAATGCGGCGGTTTTGTCCATCGGAACTTTTCACTGGGTTTTTTACATTACGACGCTGTTTTACTCGCTGCTTCTGGCGCTTGCTTTCACATTATGCGCGGCAGCGCTTTTTTACCTGCACGCTTTTTCAAGGATTGAATCAAGGGCTTCAAACGCTGAAGCCGTTCTCCCGGATTTCCTCATGCTTGTCGCAAGCAACATCAATGCCGGAATGACGCCTTTCGCGGCGTTCAGGAATGCGGCAAGGGATGAATTCGGCGCGTTGAGCGAGGAAATAAGGGTTGCGGCAACCAAATCGCTCGGCACTGGAAGCTTTACCGAGGCTTTAGGGGAATTGTCCTCTAAAATAAGGAGCCCGATGCTCGGGGAAACAGTTTCATTTTTCGGGCAGGGCCTGCGCTCGGGCGGCCATTTGTCAAAACTGCTTGAATCCTCTGCTTCAGACATACGGCACACGCAGGAGATGAGGAAAGAGCTGCTTTCAAGCACAAGGATGTACGTGATTTTCGTGATGTTTGTCGTGGTCATTGCGACGCCGCTGCTTTTGGGCGTGTCGGTGCAGTTCCTGAAAATGATTTCGGCGATTCAGGCGCAGGCACAGTTCGGCGCCTCGACAGCAACAGTTTCATTCCTTTCCGCAGGCATCGGCATCACCCCTGAATTCATGGTTCTTGCCGCTTACATTTTGCTGGTTGTGAACGCTTTCCTTTCATCGGCCTTCATCGGCGTGCTGGACAGGGGCAAGGCAAAGCTCGGCTTGAAATACGCGCCGCTCATCCTCCTCGCTTCCGTGGTTGTTTTCACCATCTCGAGCGCCTTCCTTGAAAGGTTTCTCGGCGTCTGACCAGCCGAAGCGCCCGGGCAAGGCTTGAGCTGTGCCGGCTTTCAAGGCATTGATTGTGGGCAGTTTCAGGCAAGGGCAAACATTTAAATAAACCAAAATTCTAATTCTAGAAAACAACTGTTGTTTTGGCAGCAGGAGTGAGGTGAAATCAAAGATGTTTAAGATGAAAGGGCAGGGAACAACCGAGTACCTTATCATCCTCGCAGTGATAATCGTTGTCGCGCTTGTCGTTGCCGGAGTGATGGGGTGGTTTCCGGGGGCGGCAACCGCTATCACGGAACAGCAGAGCAAAGCCTATTGGCAGTCAACGTCGCCACTCGCGGTTACGGGCTGGGACATCAGCTCCGCAAACACGGATTTGGTGCTGAGGAACCAGACGACCGACAGGATTGAAGTGACGGAAGTTGCATTAAGCGGCACCGCAGTCGGAATCACTGACGCGAACATTGTTGCGGGAAGCCAGGCGACTTTCGGCGGCACAGGAGTCACATGCACCACGGGCCAGGCATACCAGTACAATGTTGTAATCACTTACAACGTTGAAAACGGCCTGCAGGGCGCAAAGCTCACAGGGCAGAAGCCTTTGGTCGGCACGTGCAGTTGAATGGTTTTGAATGCAGGGTTTTAAATTTAGGGAACCCTGCACCTTTTTCTTTTTTTATTTTATTTTAGTTTCGTGTTTGAGCGGTATGTTTTGTGAAGTACGAGTTTGACAATGATTGGACATTGAAGGCGCGGCAGATGGCCGCATCGCTTGGCTACTCTTACGTTGTGCCTGAAAAGCTTTCCGTAGTGAAAAGCCGCGGCTCCAAGACAAGGAGGACGATTGCGCGCATCCATTCAATCGGCAAGGTGATGATGCTCGGCATGGGGCACAAAAAAAGCTTTTATGTGATTGAACTCATCACGGAAAAGTTTGACCGCTTGCCTGAAAAGGACAAAATTGAAACCATTATCCATGAGCTGATGCACATCCCGAAAACTTTCGGCGGCGGCTTCAGGCATCACGACCTTGTTTGTTCGCGCAACGTGAAAATTGAATTGGAAAGGTACCTGAACATGGAAAGGCCGTGAATCACTTTCCCGCAACAATTCTTTTTTTATTCTTCGGGTAATTGTCTTTAGTCTTGTACTTCCACTTGAAATATTTTGCGCTCGCCTTTGCGTGCCGCCTCTCCTCTGAATTGGGTTTTGCCGTGCCTTCCATGGCCATGTTCAGGGCGCGGTCAAATTTCGGGGTGGACACTTTTCCAACAACTTTAATGTGTTTTGGGTCAACGTTTTTCTTTCTTGACCATTCCATATAGGAATAATACCCGCGCCGCCCCTTCAACGATTTTTTCTTTAGCCTTTCTAATTCGCTTGGTGAAAGCTTTTTCAGCCCAGCATCTTTAATCACAACCGCTTTCAAGCGCCTGAAAACCCTGCGAATTGTACCCATACCTGTTCACCTAAAATTAAAAGTCTGAATTATATAAAGCAATCGCCCAAAGGCATTTTCCCATTTTTCAGCGGTTTTTGCATCAGAAGCCTTTTAAACTTTTAACAAGTAATTGAATTAACAATAGTTAATCGGAGGTGTTTTTTTGGTTTTTGAACTGCCAAAACTCAAATATGACTACAGGGCGCTTGAGCCTTACATTGACGAGCAGACAATGAGAATCCATCATTCAAAGCATCATCAGGCCTACATTGACAAGCTTAACGCCGCGCTGGAAGGGAAGAAAGACCTTCAGGCGAAAACAGTTGAACAGCTTCTCTCCAACCTGAACGCCGTGCCGGAAGAAATACGCACGGCCGTGAGAAACCACGGCGGCGGGCATTTCAACCATTCATTGTTTTGGGAAATGATGGCGCCGAACGCGGGCGGAAAGCCTGCCGGCGGAATAGGGAAAGCGATTGATTCTGCTTTCGGCTCCTTTGATTCGTTCAAGGAAAAGTTTTCAGCCGCGGCCGCGGGTCAGTTCGGCTCCGGCTGGGCGTGGCTTACGGTGAATGCTGGAAAGCTGGAGGTTATCGCAACGCCGAACCAGGATTCGCCGATTTCGCAGGGCAAGAAACCGATTTTAGGCGTTGATGTGTGGGAGCACGCGTACTATTTGCGCTACCTCAACAAGCGCCCAGACTATATAGCCGCGTTCTACAATGCGATTAATTGGAAGCAGGTTGAGAAGAATTATCAGAAGGCAATGGGGAAATGATTTTCCCCTTATTTTTATAATTTAGCCAGTTTTGCAGGTATTGTTCCTTTTCCGGTTTAAGCTTTGTCGTGTCCAGAGTTTCAAAAAACTTTTTCACGTATTCTTTCTTGTAAATCCTCAAATGATAAGCCGTTTGCTTATTCTTGATTCCATCTGCCTTTTGAATTGAATAATGCGCTTCTATATTTAATGTGCTCTTCAGTAGCAGCCTTGCAATATCCAAAATTGCTTTGTTTGTATTGGTAATGTCGAGACAGATCTTGGGTGTTTTTCTCACTTTTTCTTTTATTATTTTTACACAACCTTCGGCGTCGAATAACCCTTCAATGAATTCTGTGCTATTTTCGTAATAATCGCCCTTTTCTATCATTAAAGTCAATTTCTGTAAATCACGCCTTATGTCATGAAATAAGTTGTATAATTGAATGTTTGAAATCTTCACAAACCAGTAATTCCTTTTCCTTTTTTTATAATTTTTTACTTTCCTGCCTATGCATACAGAAAGCTTATTTGCAAATTTTTTTGTAAATTTCTCGTCTCCTATGAGCCATACCTGATGCTCATTCCTCCAATGGTAAATGCACCCATCACCGAGCATAGCGCCCAAAACATAGAACAGTTCTTTTGTAGACGCAAGCTTCCCAATTGACCCTAACGGGGAATTTCTGCCTTCGGCCCAACAGTAAAGCGTTCCTTTCGGAATGCTGAATTTTTGACGGACTTTTTCAATTATTTCTTTTGTTGAAAATCCACGCCCCTTCAATTCATTAAAATAGGCAAATGCGTCTATTCTTTCAATTCTTGTTCCTTTCATTATGCTAAACACATGGCGAAGCAATATATTGCATGTGGAACCTCATTGCCGGTGCGGTTGCCTCCCTGTCAAGATTGGAACAAAATTTATAACCTATTGCTCTCTAATTTTAATGGTGCAAAAATGAAGCTTTTTCTTGACTCCGCAATTCTTAGCGAGATTGAGGCGGTGTACGCCGCGGGAGTCTGCGACGGTATCACAATGAACCCTTCATTGGTAAAGCAGGCGGTTGACAAGCTAAAGGCGAAAGGCGAAAAGGTTTCGCTTGAATCCTACATAAAAAAAGCCCTGAAAATCGCGAAAGGCACGCCTGTAAGTCTTGAGGTCACGGAACGCGATTTTAAAGGAATGGTTGCGCAGGGGAAAAAGATTTT
>DASRUO010000068.1:0-4404 GCA_035655375.1 archaeon
GCCGGCAGTTGTTTCAGCGGCAACATTTTCAATGTCCGCAGCTTTCACTTCTTGCGGCTCCGCCTTTTCAGCGCCCCCCTTTTTCGCGCCCTCAAGCCTTTCCTTGAGCCTGTCGGTAAAACCGGTTATTTTCTTTTTTAAGAACTCAAACATAAACTTAATTCATTTCACTGCTTCGGCTGCCTCTGCTGCATGTAGCGCCTTCCCGCCTAAAGCAGCTGCTCGAGCTGGTTAAGCCTCGACAAAGCCTTCTGCTGTTCCGTTATGACCCCTGAAACGGCCTTGTCAACGTTTTTCATTTTCGCTTCAAGGGTTTTTTCCAGGTCATTGAAGCCCCTGTAATTGAAAACGTTCCCCGCAATGGTTGCAATGCCCCTGCTGTTTTCCTGCAGTGCCGCCTCGGCGAAAATTCCGGCCCCGAGGTTTACCAGTATTTTTTCGCCCTTTTCGGTTTTGCTTATGGCCTTCACCGAATCCAGCGCCATTGAAAGCTCGTTCCTGAAGCCCTGAAAGGTTTCAATGCGCCTGCCAAGGCCGTCAAGTTTTCTCCTTTCCTGCGCCGCGAGCCGCGCAACCTGGTCGCCGCTCAGCTTCACGCTTTTTTCCGCTTCTTCAGCCACTTCACTTCGCCTTCCCCGCTTCCTTTACCGCGGAAATTTTTATCCTGTCCCTTTTCAGCCTGTGCTTTGAACCCATCGATGAAAGCACTTTTTCAACGGCAAACTTTTCATTTGCCGCGCTCACTTCTTTCGAGAATTTTTTTTCGCCTTTTTTTTCAAAAGTTCCCGCAACCGAAAAAATTTTTTCTTCCATTCATTCACCCCTCAAGGCCTCATCAATTTTTGAAAGCTCTATTCCAGTTGTAAGCCTGCCCGCAATAACCCCTTTCGAGTTCGCCAGAACGCTGTTTCCCACGAAGAAATCCCCGTAGTTCGCGGTTGTCGCGCCGCCCTTCACGCCGAAACTTTTTTCGAGCTGTGAAAATTCCTTCGCGCTTATATTCGGGTGTGCAATAAACCCTTTATTTGTTACTGTTAAGGCCGCGCCGGGAAGGCTGCTTTCCGCCACCTTTTTCCTCGCGAATTTGACCCTGAAAAATTTTTCAAGCCTTTTCACGCCGTCCTCGCTGATCAGGTCGCTGGCAACCCCGCCGAAGCCGTTCAGCGCCAGCAAGTTGCCGGTTGAGGTCAGCCCTTCAAGCCTCATCACTTCAAGGCCGCGCTTTTCAATCGCTTTAATTTCCGATTCCTCCGCAATCCCAGAAACCGCTATTTTTTTCCCGATGCCTTTTGAAAGGACGCCGAGCAGCGAGGTGTTGCCGATACGTGCCCTGATTATTTCAACCTCAAGCCGTTTCTCGATTTCCTTCACTTCTTTCGGAAGCGCCGGGTAAGGCACAAGCGCGATTTCATCCGTTACCGTGCAGAAAATTCCTACATAGGGGCTGCTAAGGACCGTTCCCCTCGCAAAATTCATAAGCAACAACAATCCACGTGCTTTCAGGAATCAAGCGGCCACCGCGGGTTCCTTTCGCCTTTACCTGCCAGTCTTCCTTTTGATTTCAGCTGCGCGCGCGGCCTTCTCTTTCTCTTTTTTCTGCTCGAGCTTTTCCTTTTCTTCCCCTGTTTTTTCCTTTTCCGCCGCTTTCTCTTCCGCGCCTTTTTCCGCGGGCTTTTCCTTTTCCGCCCTTTTCTTTTTTTTCTGCTCGTCCCCTTTCTTTTTGATGTAAGCCTCAAGCGCCTTTCCCTTCTCGAGGAAAACGCCCACCTTTCCGCCTTCCCTGTAAAGCGTTGCCCTGACCCTTCTCGGTATGTTTTTCGAGTTTTTGTGCAGGAACTCGTTCACCTCGTTTGAAACCGAAATGATTGAGGAGTGCGTGTGCTTTTTCACGAACCTCTTGATTTCGTTCAGCGCCTTGCGAATCCTTTTCTTCTGCGGGAACATGAACGCCCTGTTCAAGGGAATCACATACTCTGCCTTGTCGCCTTTCACAAAAATCACTTGCCCCTGGTTTTAGCGCTCTTATGCCTCTTGCCGCTCTTCCTTTTCTTCACGTTCAGGATTTTTCCCTGTTCCCGCTGCTTTTTCCTGTAAAGCTTTCCAAGTTCGGTTGAGCGCCAGTGCCTTTTCCCCTTCTTGTTCCAGATTCTTTTCCCTGCCTTTTGGAGTATCCACACCGGCGCATTCGTCACGCCCGGGCCTATCTTTTTCCTCGCGGAAATCAGGAACTCCTTTTTATCCGAATCCTTGTTGCGGCTCATCTCATCACTCAACCCTTTCCCCCTTCGGGGACTTCGCGCCGGTTGGGAGCGACATCCTGTGCTGCGCACAGGATTTGCTCACTCCGTTCGCATTTTCCATAACTTTCATTTCCTTTTAATCGTAATATCCCTGTCACTTTTCAATTGCCTGAGTATTTCCTTCACCTGCTCTTCCTTAAGCTTCTGCTTCACAAAACCCCGCTGCACCAGGCCCATTATCGCCTGAAACGCCTTCGCGTAAAGGTCTTCATTCACAAGCCTCACGTTGTTCAGTCTCGCCCTTGCATCCTCATCCAGGAATTTTTTCAGGAGGCCCTGCATCTGGCCTTCAGTGTCAGATTTCCTCTGCTCTTCCTCCTGCTGTTTAAGGTAAAGCTGCCTGAGCTCTTCAAGCTTTTTCTGCCTTGCTTCCTCCGTGCTGTTCTCTTCGCTCATGCTTAACCTCTCCGTCTTTCACTTCATTTTTCTGCCCGTGGCTTTCATGCCTGTGCCCTTCTTCGCCCGGTTTTACTTCCGCATGCTTTCCCTGCGCGCCGCCTTCCGCCGCAGGTTCAATTGCCGGCGCTTTCCCTGCTTGGCCTTTTTGGGCAAATTTTTCCGCGCCTTTATTCCCGGCTTTTTTTTCGGCCTGCTGCTGTTTCAGCGCTTCCGCGGCTTTCGCCTGCGCCTCGTTCTTTTTCCTCGCTTCATCCCTTTTAGCGTTGTCTTCGGCCTTTTTCTCGGCGGCCTTCTTCACTTCCTCTGCAACGATTTTTTCAAGCTCTTTCGCTTTCGCGTACAAAAGCTTTTCTCCTTTTGCCGAGGCGCTCCTGCCTTTTTTTTCCTTCCTCACAAGCCCTTCCTTTTCAAGCAGCTGCAGCGCGGTCCTTATGATTTTCCCCGAAGCCTTCCTCTTCCTTTCAGGCCTGACGCCACGGTTTTTCCTTCCGCCGTAATAATTCCTGAGCGCTCCGGTTCCGAGCGCGCCCTGCCTGTAAAGCCTGTAAAGGATGCTCGCGCTCCTCACGTAAAACCAGTCGGGGTTGTAGGGCGCCCTTTCCCTGTGCGCGCCGGTCTTCACGTACTCGGTGAATTCAGGCTTCTTAATCTTCCCCTTAAGCTCCGCCGCCACTTGCTCTATAAGCCTTCCGGCCGGAACATCAAATACTCCCATCCAAAAAACACCTTTCAATCCATTGCTTCAAAGCCTTCAATCTCCTTGCGGAGCGCCCTGAAAAACGTTTCAATCCCCCAATAGGAGGCAAACTTCTAACGCAAAATCAGAAGTATACCTATTCCCGCTTAAAAAGCTTTAAAAAGCTACTTCTTTACGGTTTTCGCCAAGCCGGTTCCGTAAGGCCACCGCTTCCAGCGGAAGTTTCTCACGCTATTTTTTCAAAGGAAACGTCGTCCACCGCGAAAGAGCCCGTGTATTGCAATGGCGCGAAAACCGTTGTGTTCGCATTATCCCCTTCATCCACGCTTCCGGAAACGCATAAAAGCCTCCAGAATCCGGTTTCGCCCTGCGGGAACTGCAGCTGCTCGTTGTAAAACTTGTAAGGGCTTGCCCCGCCAAAAGTGTAAAACTGTAAAAGAGCCATAGGGTCTCCGTCAATCCTCGCCACGTAAGCGCACAGCCTATAAGTTCCGGCTTCAAGCGATGAAATGTTTTGGCTGATTGCAGGGTTTCCCGAAAGCACTGTCCTGTCATTCGTTGAGGCAGTAAACATGCTGCCGCCGCTTTTCGGCAGCACCTGGCAGTTCGCCCCGCAGTTTGCCGAGCTCACAAGTTCCGTTCCGCCATGGGACTCGTACCACGGCGAAATGTCCGCGTTTTCAAAGCCGCTGTTTTCAAGCAGCTGGTTTTGCGGCAATGTCCCCCCATCGCCGTTTCCCGGTGTTCCGCCGCTCGGGCAATCACCCAAAGCGGCGCAAAGGGCGTTGTCCATGAATTCAAACCCGCGGTTAAGGTTAGAGCTGTTTTTAGCCTGTGCTTCATTGCTCGCTGTTGCAAGGAAAACCGCAACAACCGTGATCACGAGCACGGCGCTCCCTATGAGTAAAAGGTATTCAAGCGCTCCCTGCGCGCCGAGCTTGCTTAAGCGCTCAAAAAATTTTTGCAAAGCGTTCTGTTTCACAGACTAAGATTACAGTTTCCTGCAAT
>DASRUO010000069.1:0-2170 GCA_035655375.1 archaeon
AACGCAACTGCACTATTTCAGGGCGATGTTTGCGGAGCCCTCAATGTCTTTCAATTCGTTTTCCGGCAATTGTTGCCGGGCATTCAACGCCTTTCAATTCATTTTCCCGACAATTTTTTCAAGGCCGGAAATGTCTTTCAAAACATAATCCGCCCTGATGCCTTTCAGCGGGAAAATCTGCCCGTATTTTGCGAGCGCGGTTTTCATGCCGAGCTTCTGCGCGCCCTTGATATCGCGCTCCGGATTATCCCCAACGAAAAGTATTTCGCCTGCGGGCAGCTTAAGCGCCTTGAGTGCCGCCTTGAATGGCGGTTCGCTCGGCTTCCTCTCGCCCGTGTCATCCAGGGTTACAACAACATCGAAAAAATCCGTGAGGTTCATTTCCGCGAGCCTGAGCCAGGCCTTAAGCCTCGGCGCATCGCTCACTATGCCAAGCTTCAGCCCTTTTTCACGGAGCGTTATCAGCGTGCTGCGCACATGGGGGTAAGGCTCCAAATAGCCCGCCTGCATCCTCCTGTAAGCCGCAATGCCGCGCGACAGTATTTTGAAATCCACTTTCCCCGCCACTTTTTTAAGGAACTTCTGGAAAATTTCCTGGTGCTCAATTCCGTGCACTCCGTAAAGCGCAAACAGTTCCTTGTAAGCCTTTCCCTTGTCCATTTCCAGGCCCGCGTCAACCATTGCCGAAATCGCCGCCTCGCAGCTGATTTTCTTCATCCTCATGAAGTCTATCAGCGTGTTGTCAAGGTCGAAAAGCACCGCTTTCATAAAATAATTTTAGCCCTGAAACCTGATATAAAACCTTCACTGGCAAACGCCTGGGATGCAGACACTGACTCGCCACGCCCTGAAAGGCCTTCAAAAGCACGGCGGTTCCGGGCCCACAACTACTGCAACTTAAACCATGCCCGAACCGCGCTATAAAACTTATATACAACTTCGGACAATTCTTAAAGCATGGAAAACCAGGTAAAGGAAATTTTTTTGAAGGCGCTGTTCTTTTTTGCGCTGGGCGTGGTTCTCGCCTCGCTGTTCATGTGGAGCATGATGCAGGGCGTTGTGGCGCACCTCGGCGGCGACAGCTCCCAGGCATTTTCATATTATTTCATAGGGTGGATTTCCGGCATCGGCGCGTTGAGCCTTTACTGGCAGGCAAAGTATTTGTTCCACTTCGCGAAAATTTCACGGTAAGCGCGCGGAAAAATAAGCAAAATTATTGTTTCTCTTTCTTGCCCTGCTTCAGCGTTTCATTGAATTCCTCAATGTCTTCCTCATCAAGGCCCAAAGAGCGGAGTTTTTCACCGTGCTCATCCGGTGAGAGCTTGCTGAATTCCTCGCGCCACGCCTTCATTTCGGCCGTGTCCGGCAGCGGCTTGCCCTCTTTCTTCCTCCCCATAAATAACCGTTTACAGCGCCAAAGTTTAAAAAGTTTGATTCCGCGAAAGCTTTTATTCCGGCGGAGTTACTTATGTATGGATGAAGCCACAACCCAGAGCCTTGCGCCAGAAACCAAAGGTGTTTCGGAAAAATTCAGGCGGGAACTCGTGATATCCGGCTACAGCCCGCGCACCATCAAAATGTACTCAATGTACGTGAACGCTTTCCTGAAGCATTCCGGCAAAAACCCTGAAACCGCGGGCCGCGACGACGTTGTCGCGTTCCTTGCCTCAATGAAGGAGAAAGGCGCCTCGAACGCGACTTTAGCACTGGTGCATGCCGCCCTAAAATTCCTTTTCCACAACATATTGAAGCTCAAGATAATTGATGAAATCAAGACCCCTAAAAAAGCCAAGTATCTTCCGACAGTGCTCACAAAAGAAGAGGTTAGGGCGCTCTTAAAAGCCGCCGGCAAGGGCAGGAACCGGCTGCTCCTCCAGTTCATTTACTCTTCGGGCGTGCGGGTGAGTGAAGCCGTGAATATGAGGGCTGAAGACATAAATTTCAAGGAACGCATAGGCAAAGTGAAATCAGGCAAGGGAAGCAAGGACAGGATAATAATCCTTTCAAGGAACTGGTGCAGGCTCGCGAAAAAATAGGTGGACAGGAAAAAAGTGAAGAGCGCATACCTTTTCTCCAAGAAAAACGGCAAGCAGTTTTCCCCGGACATGGTCCAGCGCCTTGTGCGCAGGGCCGCCAAAAAAGCCGGAATACAGAAAGAGGTCACGCCGCA
>DASRUO010000070.1:0-5360 GCA_035655375.1 archaeon
ATACTTAAAGGGGTGAACATCACCGTGAGGCAGGGCGAAGTGCACGCGATAATGGGGCCGAATGGCTCGGGCAAAAGCACGCTTTCAAATGTGATTATGGGGAGCCCGGAGTACGGGGTGACTGAAGGCACGATAACTTTCAACGGAAAAGACATCCTCGCAATGAAGCCGGATGAGAGGGCGAAGGCGGGGTTGTTCATGTCGTTCCAGTACCCTTTCGAGATTCAGGGCCTTTCATTCGTGAAATTCCTGCACGCGGCTTACAGGGCGCATAACCCTTTGCAGGCGATGACGCTGATGCAGTTCAGGAATAAAGTGAAGGAGGCGGCGGAAAAGCTGGGCATGCAAGGGGATTTCATGGAAAGGCAGCTCAATGTGGGCTTTTCCGGCGGGGAAAAAAAGCGCGCGGAAATACTGCAGATGCTCATCCTTAAGCCCAAAATCGCGGTGCTTGATGAAACCGACTCAGGCCTTGACATTGATTCGCTTAAAACGGTTGCAACCGCCGTCAATGAAATGCGCTCGCCGGAATTCGGCGCGGTCGTGATAACGCATTACAAGAGGATACTTAATTACGTGAAGCCGGATTACGTGCACGTGATGCATGACGGCAGGATAATAGCTTCAGGAGGCCATGAACTCGCGGGAGAGCTCGAGGAAAAAGGCTATTCGGAAATCCTGAAAGAGAAAGGCTTCAAAATCATGGAAGTGAAAGGCTGATGGCAATGGACAGGTCAAAGGAAAGGGCGCTAACGGCAATGGATTACTCCAAGTATGATTTCAGCTACAGCACCAAAAATTATGAGGTGGTGCTGGAGAAAGGCCTCAGCGAAGAGGTTGTGCGGAAAATTTCCGGAATGAAGAAGGAGCCGCAGTGGATGCTTGAATTCAGGCTCAAGGCATTAAAGGCGTTCAACGAAAAGCCCATGCCGGAATGGGGCGCGGATTTAAGCGGGATAGATTTCAAAGGCATAATTTATTACATGAAGGCTTCGCAGGAAAACAAGGGGAAATGGGAAGACGTTCCGGAGGATGTGAAGAAAACCTTTGAAAGGCTGGGCATTCCGGAAGCGGAAAGAAAGTTTCTGGCGGGCGTCGGGGCACAGTACGATTCGGAGGTCATGTACCACAATATAAGGAAGGACCTTGAGGAAAAGGGCGTCGTGTTCCTTTCAATGGATGAAGGGCTCAAGAAATACCCGGAGCTCGTGAAAGAGCATTTCGGGAAAATAATTCCGCTGAACGACAACAAGTTTGCGGCGCTGAACAGCGCCGTGTGGAGCGGCGGGAGCTTTGTGTATGTGCCGAAAAACGTTAAGGTGGACATTCCTTTGCAGGCGTATTTCAGGATTAACGCGGAAAGCTTCGGGCAGTTTGAGAGGACGCTTATAATAGCCGATGAGGGAAGCCAGATCCATTATGTGGAGGGGTGCACGGCCCCAAAGTTTTCAACGCAGTCGCTGCACTCCGCGGTTGTGGAGGTTGTTGCGAGGCCGAACTCGAATGTCAGGTACACCACAATACAGAACTGGGCGAACAACATCTACAACCTTGTGACGAAAAGGGCTTTCGCTTACAGGAACGCTTCCGTTGAATGGATTGACGGAAATCTGGGGAGCAAGGTTACAATGAAGTATCCCGCGATTTACCTCATGGAGGAGGGGGCGCGCGGCGAAGTGCTTAGCATAGCGCTGGCAGGGAAAGGCCAGCACCAGGACGCCGGCGCAAAAGCCGTGCATCTGGCCTCGAACACGACAAGCAAAATCACGAGCAAGAGCATAAGCAAGGACGGCGGAAGGAGCAGCTACCGCGGCCTTGTAAAGGTTTTGAAGGGCTGCAAGAACGTGAAAAGCAGCGTGAACTGCGACGCGCTCCTGCTTGACAAGGATTCAAGGTCTGACACTTACCCTTCAATAGAGATTGACGAGCCTTCCGCGACGATAGCGCATGAGGCAAGGGTTGGAAGGATTGGCGATGATGAAATATTTTACCTTACCTCAAGGGGGCTTAGCGAGGCGGAAGCGCTCACAATGATAGTGCTGGGCTTTCTTCAGCCGTTCACGAAAACACTGCCGCTTGAATACTCCGTGGAACTGAACAGGCTCATTGAAATGGAAATGGAAAACTCCGTTGGGTGAAAGCATCCCTGAAAAAAAATCCCCGCGGGAAAATTCAAAGCATGAGCCTGAATGGCTGGAAAATTACAGGGCGAAAAACCTTGAAGTGGTTTCCGAAAGGCCCGTCAGGAAAAGCAAATACACGAGCATAAGCAGGCTGGAAGCGCTGCTGAATGCGGGAAACCCGGGGAAAGGGGTTTTGCCGAAAGCCACCGGCGGAGGCATCACAATAATCCCGCTGGAAAAGGCGCTGCTTGAAATGCCTGAAAGGCTTGAAAAGATTTTTTCGCGCGAGGAAAAGCCCAAAGACCAGTTCGAGGCGTTCGTGAACGCCAATTTTTCCTCGGGCTTTGTCGCGGTGATTGGGAAAAACGCCGGAAAGGAAAACATTGAAATCAACGCGGCTTTTTCAGGAAATGTGTGCGTGAAAAATATTTTCATAGTGGAAAGGGGGTGCAGGGCAATCGTGGCGGAAAAGATTTCAGGCAACGGCAACGCGCTTGTGAATGAAACTGTTTTCATTGAAGACGGGGCGGAAATGGTTTTCCTGAAAATAAACACGCATGAAGGCGGCATGGTTGAGGGGCAGCAGTGCATACTGCAAAACAATGCGAAGCTTGAAAACTTTTCCTCGTGGTTCGGCGGAAAGCTTTCAAGGGGCAAAACCACGACAATTTTTGACGGCAACGGCGCGGAGGGAAAGGATTTGTTCGTGCTCCTCGGAAAGGGTTCGGCGAACTTTGACTTAAACTATATTTCAGTGCACCGCGGCACGAACAGCTCAAGCCACGCGGTTTTCAGGGCGGTATTAAAGGACGAGAGCAGGAACGTTTTCGACGGGATGATAAGGATTCTTCCATCGGGCGGCAAGGCGAACGCGCTGCTTGAATGCCACAGCATGATTCTCGGCGAAAAGGCGAGCAGCAACCAGATACCGGGGCTGGAGATTGAGACTGACGACGTGAAGGCCACGCATTCGGCCACTGTCGCAAGGATTGACGATGAAAAGCTGTTCTACCTTGAATCCCGGGGCATCGCGAAAAAAGAGGCGGAAAAAATGGTTGTGAAAGGTTTCCTTGAAAGCGTGGTTTTCATGCTCAACGAAAAGGCGCGCGCCGCGATAGAGGCACAGATTGAAAAAAGCCTCTGAACAAAATTATTCTTATGAACCCGGAGAAACTCAGGAAAGACTTTCCCATCCTTGAAAGGAAATTCAACAAAAAGAAGCTTGTGTACCTTGACAACGCGGCGACAACGCAGAAGCCTAAGCAGGTCATTGAGGCGGAGAAAAGGTTTTACGAGGAAAGCAATGCGAATGTCCACAGGGGCCTTAATTTCCTGAGCCTGGAGGCTACGGAGCAGTACGAGGCCGCGCACAACAAAACCGCAAAGTTCATAAATGCGGGCGGCATTGAGGAAATAGTTTTCACCAAGAACGCGACCGAAAGCCTGAACCTTCTCGCTTTTTCCTTGGGGGAAAGGCTTTCCAAAGGCGATGAAATAGTGCTGACAAAAATGGAGCACCACGCCAACCTCGTGCCGTGGCAGCAGCTCGCGAAAAGGGGGAAAGTGAAGCTGAAATTCGCGGGAATCACTGAGGACGGGAGGCTTGACCTCTCCGATTTGGAATCGAAAATTTCCGGGAAAACGAAAATCATTTCCGTTACCATGGCCTCGAACATTCTCGGCACAATAAACCCCGTTGAAAAAGTTTCAGGGATAGCTGAAAAAGCCGGCGCCTTGTTCGTGGTTGACGCCGCGCAAGCAGTTCCGCACACGAAAACGGATGTAAAAAAGATGAATGCGGACTTCATCGCTTTCTCCGCGCACAAAATGCTCGGCCCGACAGGCATTGGGGTGCTTTACGGGAAGGAAGAGCTGCTTGAAGGAATGGAGCCTTTCCTCACGGGAGGAGATATGATTTCAAGCGTGACCTTTGAAAAGTCTGAATGGAACAGGCTTCCCTGGAAGTTCGAGGCCGGAACCCCGAACATTGCCGGGGCAATAGGGTTCGGTGCGGCTATTGATTACGTTTCAAAAATCGACATTGAAAACATCGAAGCGCACGAGCAGAAGCTTTTGAAGCTTGGCATGGAAAGGCTTTCAGAAATCAAGGGAGTAAGGCTTTACGGCCCAGTGAAAGGGCCGCGCACAGGGATGATTTCATTCAATGTTGGGGGCGTTCACCCGCATGACGTTGCGGAAATACTCGGCGAAAGCGCGATAGCTATAAGGGCGGGAAACCATTGTGCGCAGCCCCTGATGAATGAAATGGGGATTGAAGGCGTTGCACGCGCATCGTTTTACCTTTACAACACCGCGGAGGAAATCGGCCTTCTTGCGGAAGCGGTGGAGAAAACAAAAAAGGTTTTCGGTGTGTGAATGACCGGGGAGCTTTACACTGAAATAATACTGGACCTTTACAAGAACCCGCTGAACCGCGGGAAAATAGCGGATGCGGACATTGAGGCGCATGGTGGAAATCCCGTCTGCGGGGACAATGTGAGTTTTACCGTAAGCATCGGCAACGGCATTATTGAAGACATAAAGTTTGAGGGGCACGGGTGCGCAATCAGCATCGCTTCCGAATCGCTGCTCACTGAAATGGTGAAGGGGAAAAAGGTTTTGGAAGCCGGAAAAATTTCAAGGGAAGCGCTTTTCGCCGAGCTTGGCAACATAATCCAGACAAGGGTTAAGTGCGCGCTTCTAGGATTGGTTGTGCTGAAAAGGGCCATTGAAGAATACGAGAAAAACGGGAAAAAGAAAACCGTTGTGAAAGGAATAATTGTTTAGGGGAAGAACTGAAACCTTAAGGCGTTGGTTTCCGGCAGATTTGTGAATTTGGGGGGTTTTGTTGCGGAAATCTTTCAGGGCTCGCTGAATGAGGGGCGGTTTTGCGCTGGAAAGCCTGAAAGGAGTTCCCTGACAACAAGTTCCTTGTCGCGCGCCGAAACTATCCCTGAAGCCACGAAAACGCCGCTGCACCCGAGCTCCACCGCCTTACGGACGTCCTCAGAATTCTTGACTCCGGCGCCGGTGATGGCAATTATTTTTTTATCGGCTTTTTTTATTGCCTTCACAGAATCGGATATTAATTCTGGCCTTGCAGTGCTGACGCTCACATTGCCCCCTATGAGTTCCGGCGGCTCCACGGCTATGAAGTCTGGAGAAAATGCGGCAAGCTCTTTTGCCCTCTCAATCGTTTCGGCGCAGAGCATTGTTTTCAGCCCGGCAATTTTGCAC
>DASRUO010000071.1:0-3404 GCA_035655375.1 archaeon
TGCTCACGGCAGCAGAGCATGCGTCGTCCTGCTTACAGCAGGACATAAGGATTTTTCTTTTCGCCAGCGTTTTCTTTTTGACCTGACAAAAAGAAAAGGCTGTTCTGGATTCCTTCCCCGGCGTCCGAGCATATATGCTCCTCCTCTACGAGGACCTAACGGTCGGAAGGGAGCATACGTCGACCCATCAAGATGGGCCATGAATATGCCATCTTTCTTTTTCCCCAGGGTTTTTCTTTCTCGGAGAGAAAGAAAAAGGCTGTTATGGAGCCCTTCCCCTACGTGTATTACTCAGTTCTTTGCATTACCCCTATAATGCCTGCTGAAAAGCCGCAGCAGCCGGTATTAAACATCAATCCTGAAATCCCCATAACAAAACCAGGAGAAATTAAGGCCACTATTAGCCTATCCGAAGAAGAATGGGAAAAAGTTAAGGATAAATACCAGGTCGGCCAAACATATAATTTTAAGGTAGAAGACGGGAAAATAATTATAGAGTGAACTTGCCATGCTTTTAGAGCTAAAAATTTGGAAAGAAGGGAAAAAAGTTTTAATCCGAAATGACCGTTATCACATAAACACTTATGGAGCTACGCTAGAGAAGGCATTGCAAAACTTCCATGACGCTTTTTTACTGGCAGTTGAGGATAATAAGGAACTCAAAGAAGAAAAACCTGTTAATTTAACCCTTGTAATGCCATACCCAATTGAGAAACACGCCAGCCACTTGCAAGTCGTTGAGTGAGTTGCATGCGGCAAAAAATCCCGCCAGTAAAAGCAAAAGAGCTAATCAAACTACTTTCAAAAATAGGAATAATGCCAATTAGGCAGAGCGGTTCACACGTCCAAATGAAAGGCACTTACAAAGGAGAAACGCGATTCACAACAGTTCCCGTGCATGGCAAGGAAGTCCCAAAAGGGCTGGTATTGCAAATATTAAAAGACTGTGGATTAACCAATGAAGAATTGCTGGAAATGTTGTAGGCTGGCTTGCGATGCTTTGAATGGAAACATTTTCTATCAGGGCTGAAAAAACTCAAACGTCTATCCCCAGCCTTTCCAGCTTTTTTTCCAAATCATCGTTGCCCTGAAAAACAATTCCCTTAAACCCTAAAGCCATCGCCGCGAGCACGTTCACGGTTGAATCGTCAATGAAAACGCATTCCTTCGCCTTCAGGCCTGTTTCTTTGAGGAAGTGCCTGAACGCTTCGGGGAAAGGCTTCATTTCATGCATTTCATGCGAAAGGTGAAAGCTTTTAAAAGGGGAGAAAAGCTTCTGCTTCCTGTAAGCCTTGCCCTGCAGGAAATTCGAGTTTGAAAGGACGTGCAAATCAAATTTTTTTGAAAGCCTTTCCGCGAGGGAGTAAAGCCCCTCGTTTTTCCGCGCATAAACGTCGTATTCTGCAACAATGACGTCGAAAAATTCCTCTTCCGAGAGGCCGACAAAAACCTTTTTCCAGAAATCGAAGGGGTTCATTTTCCCGAGCTGGAATTCCCAGAGGTTGAGGTAATAATTTGAGAGCGCAATCCATTCGCCCGTGCCCTTGAAGGCGCACAGCTTTTTGATTATTTTTTTTTCCGGCGCCTGCACGAACAGGCCGTTGAAGTCGAAAACAATCGCCTTGGGCCTAGCCATTGAAAAACGCCCCGCTGAAGCCGAAAATTTTTGCCTTTACCACAGCCATTGAAAACCGCCCCATACCAAAACAAATTAATAGGAAAACGTTAAATATTTAGAGCACAGCGCTTTTTAGGGTTAAGGGGTTTGGATGGTGCCGAGGAAAAAGCAGGCAAGGGAGGGCGAGCCCGAGCTTGAGGAAGGCATCGTTGAAATCGCGGAAGACGTCGAGGAAATCCGCGAGGAAATACATGAAGCCGGCAAGGACATCGAGGAAATCAAGGAGGATGTCGAGGAAATCCGCGAGGTGCACAAGTCGCTTTTCTCAAGGCTTTCCGAAAAAATCATCCACAGCGAGTTCAGCACAAAGGATGTTGCGCAGCAGATTGTGGGCGCAATAATCCTTTCAAGCCCTTTCGCCGTGACATCGGAGGTTTGGCATCTTGCAAGAGAGCTTGACACGGCAAGGCTTGTGTCAATCATCGGGATAACGCTGCTTTTTGATGTCCTGCTCATTTACTTCACGGGCTACAGGAAGGGCAGGGAAAAAATGATTTTCAACCTCGTTCCCGCAAGGCTTGTGTCAATGCTTTTCATCTCTTACTCCGTGGGGGCGGTGATGCTTTACGTTTACGGCGTGATAGGCAACGAGGTCACCGAAACAGGGGCCATAATCAACCTTGTTCTGTTTGTAGGCCTCTTCACAAACATCGGCGCGGGCACGGCGGATTTGATAAGGTAGCAGGGAAAGCCAAGGCGTGCCGCGGCTGCCTTGCGGAAGCGCTTCCCGCACGGAATTTTTTGCGGAAGCGGCGGCGCCTTCACGCTGCCGGAAGTAATGACGTCCTCCCCGCACTAAAGTGCGGGGTTTCCCAATGGACGTCAATTTACCGTCAACGGAAAATGAAGCCGAGCAAAAACCACGCCATGAATGGCGAGGCTTCATTTTGGGTTGGTCAATCGGGCAGGAAAATTATTTTTTCCATTCCTGCACAGCGCTGAAGGGCCCTGAAACCGTTATCCGCGCATTTGAAAACTCCGCTTTTAATGAGGAGGAGAAAATCTTCACCGCATCGCCCGCGGGAAGAGCCTGCCCTTTCAGCATCAGAATGGATGCGAGCTTTTCCATCAGCTCTTTCGGGACGCTGAAAGAATTCCCCCTGCACTTCACGCCCAACTCGGCTGAAAGCGCTTCAGCGGTTTCAGGGCTGAGGCATTCAACCGCGAACTCGCTGTCCTGCGGGGAGGAAAAAATTTTCCGCAGCAGGAGTATTGAATCATTGTCAAGGGGCCTTGAAAAGGAGTCGTTGAAGTCCAGCTCTTTCAATGAATTTATCTGCTCGTGGAAAACCTTCGCAATGTAGTCAAGGTGCTTTATTTTGCCCTGAAGCTCGCCCTCAACCTTTTCCAAATCCGAAACCGAGAAATCGAGCGAGCTTTTCGAGGTTTTTAACAAGGATTTGTCCTGCTTGCTCCGCTCAATCATTGTCTGCATCTTGCCGGCAATGGAATCAATGTTGTCTGAAGGGCTTTTCTGCTTCAATGAATCGTTTAAGGAAATCACGAGCTTGTTTTTCAGCTCGGAAAAAATCTCGGATTCGCCTTTTTCAAGGATGAAGTATTTGTTATTGTTTTTCGAGAGGAAACCAAAAGTTGTCAAATCCTTTAACGAGCGCGAGAGCGCGGCGCGCGCGGAATTGATGTTTGAATAAGAGGAGGAAAACTTGTTCAAAAGAGAATTGTAATCAATGCCCTGGTTCTGCTTCACAATGAGGAGGATGGAATT
>DASRUO010000072.1:0-14378 GCA_035655375.1 archaeon
AGCGCGCAAAGTACGCGATGGTCGGCTCGCATTCAGCTGTGCAGATTTGCTCTTGGAACAAGAAATCCATCAAGCAAGAGGGGGCGTGCTACAAGCAAAAGTTTTACGGCATCGAGTGCGACCGCTGCGCGCAGATGTCGCCAACAGTTTTGTGGTGCAATGAAAATTGCGTTTTCTGCTGGCGCCCGATGGAATGGATGCGCTCAGTAAATTTGGAAGATGTTGAGGTTGACGGGCCCGAAAAAATAATTGAGGGCACGATTAAGCAGAGGCAAAAACTTTTGGTGGGTTACAAAGGCCTTGAAGGCTTGAACATGAACCGCTTCGAGCACGCGCAATTGCCCTCGCATTGGGCGATAAGCCTTTCAGGCGAACCCACTTTGTACCCTAAAATCTGCGAGCTGATAGCCGAAATAAGGAAGCTTCCAGCCACGAAAAGCGTTTTCCTCGTCACGAATGCGCAGAAAACCGAAGTGTTCGAGAAAATGGCGGCCAACCCTGAATACTGCCCCACTCAGTTATATGTTTCCCTCGACGCCCCCAATGAGGAACAGTTCAACAAGGTCAACCGCGCCTCGCACAAGAACGGCTGGCAGAGGCTCCTGAAATCCATGGAAGTCATCTCCGAATTGCCGGTGAGAAAAGTCGTGAGGCTCACGCTGATTAAAGGCCTGAACGATGACATCGCTTTCCTCAGGCAGTGGTCTGAAACAATCTGGAAAATGAAGCCCGAATTTTTGGAGATTAAATCCTACATGCACATCGGCGATTCAAGGAGCAGATTGAACAGGGAAAACATGCCCACTTACGACGAAATCAAGGACTGGACTGAAAAATTCTGCGCGGTTTCAGGCTACGTCTTCAAGGACTTTTCCAAGCCGAGCAGGATAACGCTTTCCGTGCGCCCGGATTTGAAGGATAAAAACACCAAGCTAGAATTCGCGCGCAACGAGATGGGGATTAAGGGCGAAGGAATAGACTTCTGAGGCAGCCACTCCCCAATGCCGGTTTTGCCTGCCTCTATAATTTTTGCGTGAATTGCAAAAGTGCGACCAATACTTTTAATACGGTGTTGCGGGCCAATCAATTGTATGCAAGCAAAAAAAACGCCGGTTTCACTTCCAGTTGTAATCAGCACTGAAGGGAAATGGTTTGTGGCTTCATGCCCGCTTCTGGATATCGCCACGCAGGGCAGAACCGAAAAAGAAGTGCGTGAAAATATTGAAGACCTCATACAGGAATACTTCCGCGACCCAGACACGCCTAAACCCTCTTTCCAGAAAATGGCGTCAACATCCGTTTCAGTGATAAATGTCCCTGTGAGGGTTTTCAATGCCAAAGCTGAGGCAATTAAGTCAGAGTAAAGTAATTAAAATACTTGAATCCAACGGGTTTCAGCAGGCTAGGTCCGGCAAGCATATAACTTTCAAGAAAAGTGGCTTGCACGGCAAAACCCTGACCACTTGGGTGCCACACCACAAAGATGTCACCGTTTTCGTAATAAAATACATCATAAAGCAAACCGGCAAGCCGAAAGAAGAATTCTTCTGAAGTGTTTCAGCAACCGTTTTATTTTCCACTTGTTTGGGGGCTCTCCAAAACTGTTTTATTCCGGAAAGCCCATTATTGTTTTCATGGATTTTTTCGTTTCGCTGAAAAAGCTTTTTTCAAGGTTTGAGGTGAAAACGCTTGAGGAGGAGAAAAGGAAAATTCTGGACGAGGTTTCACTTAATGAGAAAAAGTTTTTGAAGCACGGAATCCCCGAATCCTCTTACAGGGAGCTTAATGCTTTGCTCCACAAAAAGCTGATTGCGCTTGATTCTGAAATAGCCGTGGGCGAAATCAATGCGCGCGTTGAGGGATTGGTTGAAAAGCGCGGCTCAATGCTTCAAGGGGAAAGGCTTGAAAAGCTGAAAGCTTTGCTGAAAAAGATTGAAACCGCGGAGAAAGAGCTTGCGGAAGCGCGCCAGCTTTCAATGAAGAGGAAAATCAGCGCCGAGGATTTTGAATCAATCGCGAAGGAAAAGCATTTTTCAGTCATTGACGCGGAAGCTGAAATCAATTCCCTTTACCGCGAGGAAGCGAAAGACGTTTTGAGGGAGATGGAGCGCAAGCTTTCAATGAGCGAGCAGGAATCCAGGGAAGCGAAGGCCGAGGAAATCGCGGAAGATTTGGTGATAAACATTCCGCATCATCAGCGCAGGCACGCTCCGCCGCTGCCGAAAAAAGCCGTGAAAAAGAATGCGTTCGTGTAATTTCAATCGCACGTTCACTATTTACAGCTTGAAGGCTCTATTTCATTTTTTACAAGGCAGTTGAATAGCTGGTCGTTTCTCGCGTCAAGCCTTTCATTCAATTCAATCAGCGTGTTGGAATCCGAGATTTTTCCGCTGAAAAGCAGCGGGTCAATTACTTGGTTTGCCAGCGCCGCGCCGATGATTAATCCCGCCAAAAACACAAGCGCCAAAAGAATTTTTTCGCCGTCCCAGAACTTTTGCCCTTCCTTCATATGCTTAAAGGAAACACCTTTCAATTATTTAAGAATTGGGGTTGGCTTTTCGTTTCCCCGCTTTGATTCCCAGTTTGCCGTTTTTTTCGGCGGCATTTTTGCTGCCGCGCCCACTCAGTAAAAGTTAAATACTGCGTTGCCATTACTTTTGCAGGTGATTTGATGATAGTTGACCTTCAAAGCGTTGTCGTATTGCAGGTTGCGAACCTCGTGCTCGTAATCCTCGTGCTTTACAGGCTCACGAAAATCCACGGTTACAAGCCGGGCAAATAAGCGGCGGCAGTTGGCACTTCATTTAAATGCTCAAAAGCTGTGCTTTAACCGGTTTCAGCCGTGAATTGCTCCGCTGGAACGTGCCATAATATATTACGGCAATTGACGTAATACTTAAAATTGTTTTGTTCCATGCTCCTGTAATGAACAGGCGCATTTTTGCTTTGCTTTTGGCTTCCGCTTTCCTCGCGGGCTGTAGCACCGGCAATGTAACCGTTGAGGACAGGCTCGCATGCCTGGAGCTTTCCTCTTACTCCTTTACTTCCGTGCCGAACTGCGCTTCGCAGGAAAAGTGCTTTGAGGAAGTTGAAAAGGCCTTCCCCTTCAATGAAAAGGTTTTTTCCTCCGCGACGCGTTCCGAACTTTTTGACGCTAAAAATCATTTGGCGCGCGCCTGGCTTTTCATCAGCAACGCGCGTTCCAACCTGAAAATAATAAACAATCAATGTTACTCTGAAAAAGACCTTTCCCTCGTGCCGAAAAACGTGAATGAATTAAATTCAAACCTTCTCACCGTGGGAAAAGAAATTGATTTGTTCAACAAATCAGCCGTGAAGGCGATCAATTCCGAGCTTTACGATTTGGAAAGGCAGGACTTAAACCTCGTGCGCGAGGAATTCCTTTTCGATGACTTCATAATCCTGAACCAGAATGTAATAGACTTTTCCCAGAAAAACTTTTACTCCCAAACCTACGCCTCAAGGTTCCTTCTGCAGGCGGAAAGGTTCAATTCAATAGCGGAAAGGCTCTCGCTCCAGGAAACCGTGCAGGAAAAAACGCTTTTGGACCTCGTCTCGGAAAACGATTCCGCGATTTTCAATGAGGCGAAGAAAAGGGATTTTCCTGTTGCTTTTATCGCGCCCGTGTTCAGTTCCCTTTCAGATTTCCTCCTGAAATTTTTCGCGCTGCACGGCTCGGTGCAGTCGCTGAAAGAGCTGCCCTCATTCGAAATCCTTGAGGCAACTGAAAAGCTTTCCGGCAAAAACGATTCAGCCGCCTCCGCGTTCCTTGAAATGTTCGTGCAGAATTCCGCGCACAGGCTCGGCCTCGGGGAAAGAAATTCCGCCATGAAGGAAGAAATCAGGGCGAACACGAATAAGGCCCTTGAAAGGCTCGAATCAATGGCAAACGCTTACGGCTCCGCTTTAAGCCCCGAACTCTTCACGCTTTCGCAGGAAGGCGCTTCAGGCGTAACCTCCTCCACGCTGGATTTCAGCAGCCTCGAAAATTTTTCCGCGAACTATAAGCAAAAAGCAGCGGCCCTTACATCACGGCTGCATACTGTTGAGGAGGCCGAGGTTTTGGGAACGCTGACTTTGGGCGCAAAAACAAGCTCCCTAAAATCGGCCCTTAAAGATTCAAACAACCTCCTTGATGAACTGGATTTTTTCGGGGAAATTCTTTCAGGACTGGGCGATAAATGCTCCGAAAAGGCCGCTTACATCAAGCAGCAACTCGCGGGCGGAGAGTTCAGTTCCTCCGACCCGGCAATAATTTCAATGAGGTCAAGGCTTAATTCAGCCATTAATTCTTTCGCCGATTCCGGGCAGAAAAACCTTGAAACCTGTTCCTCAATCATCTCCGGTTTCGGAACCATTTCACGGCTGCTTGATTCTTCAAGCCCCCAGGAAAGCGTTTCAGCGGAAGCGGAGCAGTGCATTGCGGGAATTGAAAGCGAGGGCGCATTCCTCAGTGACGCATCATTCGCGGAGCAGCTTTCCTCGCTTAAAAGAATCCCGAAGCCCTTCGAAAACCCCGAGCTCGTGCTCAGTTCGTGCGCCGGCCTCAGGGAAAGTTTTGAAAAAAAAATTTTTTCGGGGGAAATTTTTTCCGCCCTCAATTCTTCCTTCTCAAAACTGTCGGGAAACGCCTCCCTCATTGAAGGGCTTTCCTCTTCATTTCCGGGCCTGAAATCCGGCGCAAAGGCAAAAAATTTCCTTGAAAGGTTTTCCATTCTCTCCGGAAAATTCAGCAACGGCTCAGCCAAAATTTCTTCTTTCGCCTCGCAGGGCGACGTTTCCTCCGCCGCAAAAGAGGCCGATTCGCTGCTCGCTGAAAGCGTTGAACTGCTTGAAAGCCTTTCCTCCGAGGCCTTTGAATCGTACGCGCGCACGGAATTTTTCCCTTCGGGCGATGATAACGCCAATGCGCTTGCGCGCGTTTTCCTTGAAAACCCCGGCCCCGAAATCAACGCTTCATTCATTTCTGTTTTGAAGCTTGATTCCTCGCGCGCGGAGCAGGTTTTTTCCACGGGCAACATTTCTTTTTACCCCAAGGGCAAGGACACGCGCTTCGTTTTCTCGGCGCTCCTTTCAGGGCTTAATTCAATAATCCTTGACCTGAATGCCGCGGGAAAAGCGGAAGGCAACGGCGGAAACGGGGCAAATTCAGGCGGTGAAAGCGGCTCAAACGGCAATTCTTCCGGCGCCGGTGAAAACGCTTCCGGGTCGCAAAACACGGGCGCCTCGGCCGAATTGAACGCGGCAAAAGCGGCAGCCGCTTCAGCGGAAAAACAGTCCATTGCAAACGGAAAGGCCGCGGCGCTTGAAGCGCTTTCAAAATCCGGCGTTGTTCTCCCGGAGCGGGAGAAAGCGGCGCTTGATCTGCGCGCGCAGAAAATCGATTTCCTCGCCGACAACAATCTTTTCGCCCAGGCCTCGCAGGAACTCGCGCTGCTGAAAAGCGACGCTGAAAATTTCGCCGCCGCGAAAGATGATGCGGTTGAAAATTCCGCTGAAAAAGACGCGCAGCTTAAGGAAAAAGTTTCCAGGATAGATTCGCTGAAAAAATCAGTTGCGGAAAAGGCGGATGCGCTGGAAAAAGTTTTTTCCGGCCTGGGCGGTGAAGAGCTTGAAGAGGTTTACGCCTTTTCGCCCATAACCCTTGAAAGGGTGAAAGGGCTTTCGGCGCTGGCTTCCGAAGGCTCCGCTTCCTTCGCCGCCGCGGATTCAAATTCGGTTTCGCTTGCCAGCCTCGCCGCCGAGGAAAAAATCCTTTCGGATGCGGTGCGCGAGCTTGATTCTGCCGCCGAAAAGCTGAAGCAGAACGCGCTCTCCTCGTACAATGTCGCGGTTTCAAAAAGGGGCCCTTCCAATGCAAGCGCTGAAGCCGATGCATTGCTTGTGCAGTCAAGGCAGGCGCTTGAATCAAAGGATTACCTCAAATCAATCCTTTCATCCTCGCGCGCTTCAGGGCTTCTTGTTGCCGCGCCGCAGCAGTATTTTGAGGTTCCATTGCCCGTTTACCCTTTGGTGCTTGTGGTGTTTCTTGTCGCCTTTTATGTGCACCGCAAAAGCGGGGAGGAAAAACTTCCCAAAGAACTGAAAAAAATCAAAAAAGCCGAACTCTAAAAGATTTTTGGAAAATCCAAGATTTTTTACTCTTTTTTAAAATAGAAGTAAGCGAAAACCGCGATGCTCGCGAGAAGGAAAGCCGCGCCGGCAAGCACGCCGATGCCTACGCCGCCGTTTTCCAGCTTAATCGGCGCTTCAGTGCACTCGGTTATTTTGTCGCCGTAAATTGCTGTGCAGCCCACCGAATAATTTCCCGCGCTCAGGCCTTTTCCGCTGAAAACAACTTCCGTTTCCTTTCCCGGCTCAAGCGTTGCAAGGGTTTCGGTTTCATTTCCCAGCGCCTCAAGGCCGGTTTCAAGCTTCACGCTTAAATTTTCCAGGGTTTCCGAGCCGAGGTTTTTGAGCTTAATCCTTATCGGGACGGTTTCCCCGGTGAAAGCCGAGTCCTGCGATAAAAACACCTGCGCGGAAACCTGTTCAGGCAAGGCCTCAATGCTCGGCCTGTTTGATAGAACCGTTCTCTCATCCCCGAAAATGTCCGTGTACTTCATCGTGCCGGGCAGCAAAGTCATCGGCACGGCCCTGTTCGCGACCAAAGTGTAGGAAATGCTGAATTCCCCGGGCCTCACACATCCGCCTTTTTCATCCCTTTCAGCGCATTTCGGGGCAACGCCTTCCATTGTTGTTTCACCGCTGATTATCGAGACCGCGTCCATTGATTCCTCAAGCTCGGGCCTCCTGTAAGACAAAACAACTGCCTGATTTTCGCTGCCGTAATTCCTTGCGACAACTTTCGCCGTGAAAGGCGCGCCCATCACAGGCCTGTAAGTTTCAGGCTCCAGGGTTAAGCCGTTTTCCCGCGGGAAAAAAGCCTTTGAGTAAACCCCGAAAAAAGAATCGGCCGAAATCGTTATTCGGTTCACGGTGTAAGAGGTTGTGCCGCACACGGCCAATCTGTTGCTTTCCCGCACTTTTTCCCTCGGAATGTCAATCCTCGCAAAGCCGTTGGTGAAATCCGCGTATTTCAGCTCCGTTAGCGCGTTTTCATCATTGAAGAAAACCGTTATTTTCGCGGGCTTTCCCGGGCTGGGCGAGAAATCCGCTTTCAGGGAAAGCACCGGGTAAAGGCTTGCGTTGAGGTCTTTTGTGTGAAGGAATTCATAAGCGGTGCAGTTCGTGGAATTAAAATCGTTTATGTAGAAATCAGAATACCCGAGGCTTTTGAAGCTGAACTCTTCCGAGGTGTACGCCGGCGTTATGTAGCTCAAGAATATCAGTGAAAGTGCTGCGGCAATAAAATAAATTCGCTTCATCTGCGCTTAACCCCCCTTCTTCAGGCTTTCAATGCGCCCCAGTTCCGATATTATTATCCCGGTTGTTTCTTTAATACTTTTCCCGCATTCAACACCGAAAACCTTTCCCCTGCCATAATTTTCAAGCGCGTGCTTAAGGCAGTAACCCGTTTCCTCGCAGAAAACGTTGTCCTGCACCTTCACTTCATTGTACCCGCGGTTTTGCAGCCTTTCCCCGATTTTTTCAGGCGCGCACCTCAGCACGAAAACAGCGTCAAAATCCGCTTTAATATCGCATAAAAGGTGCCCTTCCACTATTATGCTCCGCTTTCCCGCAAGCATTTTGTTCAGCTTTTTTTCAAGCGCATCCAAAGGCACTTCCAGTGCCTCTTCGGCGGATTTTCCCGGGTTTTTTCCGGCAGGCTGATTTTCCGTGTTTTTTTCCGGCTTTTCGCCCTTAATCGGTTTTTCCGGGCCTTTCCCGTTGCCTTTTTTTCCGCTTTTTCCGCGCCCCTTTACAGTTGCATAATTTT
Organism: archaeon; assembly: GCA_035655375.1. GTDB lineage: Archaea > Iainarchaeota > Iainarchaeia > Iainarchaeales > Iainarchaeaceae > DASRUO01. The sequence continues at coordinate 7,901 of DASRUO010000072.1, forward strand.
TTCCTGCGCCCGCGATTTTTTCCCTCAGCACGAAATCTTTTTCGTTCAAGGCATCAATTTTCAGCGCTTTTGCAAGCCTTTCAGCCACCGCGCTTTTGCCGGTGCCGGGCGTCCCCGTGATGCCGATTTTCATGAATTATTGTTGCGGTAAAAGGAATAAAAAGCGCTGGATTCGGGGAAGCCAAATTAAGGCAGGAATGCGTGGAAACGGCATCGGGGCGATTGCGGGAATGAAAGGGGTTTTGGGCAAAGACCGTGGAAAAAGGGGTGAAACCTTCGTTCACGTGCTTTTAATGTAAGGCCTTCTGAGGCCCGTGTATAGCATCGTCTTTCAGCCTTTGCCCGCCCTGTTCCAGGCTTTTTATCAGCTTCTCCACAGCGGTTTTACCCCCGTTCGGGGATTTCCCTTCAATTACAGTGAGCCTATTCCCGGTGTAAACTGGCATGATAAACCCTCAAATCTGGAACGTACATAGTAAAGCCCAAGTCATATAAATACTTTTCCGTGAAACGGAGGCTGTATAGGGCTCCGTTTCCACTCATAAGTAATTCAGTTCCGTTATTTTGGAAATAAAGCCCTATACGGGCTTATTTTTTATGTATATTCACTTTTTTTTGAAAATTTTTTTCCGGAAAAAAAAGTGCTGAAAAATTCGTTATGTATAAGGGCGTTTCCTGCGGGAATTCCGGCTTCCAGCGCCCTGAAATTCCACTCTAAAAATCTGCTAAAAAAAGAAAAATAGTTTTATCATTTGAACCGAGTTAAATGAATTCATTCTTTATGCCCGCAAACTTGGCAAAGTGCCTGTCCTTTGTGAGCATTGTCAGGCCGTTTTCTTCTGCGGTGGTTGCAAATATGCAGTCAATCAGGCCAACCTGTCTCCCTTTTCCATGGTTTTTATTTGCCGAATGCCATAATTCGCCCGCCCTTATAAAGCCTTTTTTTGAAGTGTTTAGAATTCCATTGGCTGATTTTTCCACCAGCCCATCCATCGCCTGAAGGTCAAAATTGCCTGAAATGCACCATTTACTCAGTTCCGCGAATGAAATGTCAAGGGCAAAACACTCACCTTTATCCAAGGTGTTTTTTGTCCTCTTTCCAAGTTGTGAGCCGATAAATATTTCAGCCCAAACGGACGTGTCAACAAGGTACATTAAAACGACCGGTCCTTTTCTTCCCTTCTGAAAGGCTTTGCCCCTTTCATTGCGCCAAACATTTTATTGAGTGCTTCTGATTTCTCCGGATTAATGACGCTTATCCTCACTTTCCGGCCGAATTTCAGCTTATTCTCTTTCAAATCCTTTTTTTTGATTGTAATCGCCGCGGAATTGCCAAGCCTCACAATTTTTCCCTCAATCATTGAAAACCACCTATGTAATAACATGTTATAACATATTTTTATTCTTTTCGCGCAAGGCACACAAAGGCATTTCACATTATAAAATACATTTGTTCATTGTAATGAACGGCCCGTTTCCGGCAGCACACCGGCGTTTTCATAGAAACCTTATTATAGGAGGTTTCATAGAAACCTTATTATAGGAGGTTTCATAGATGGGGCTGTTCAGGAGGCAAAGAGGTCTGCTTCCAAAAGGTAAAAGCAGAAAAAAAACGTTGGATTTGATTGTAAAAGATGCCCAAAAAAGAATTAAAAAGAGTGAAAGAATTCAAAAACGCACTCGTGGTGTTGAAGGGGTCCATATGTGGTTTGCGTCAAGGGCAAGGCTTGGGAGGGCACAATCTCTTTCAGATGCGTTAAGCTGGCCTGCTGGAAGTAACGAAAGAAAACACATGTTGTCAAAGGCTAAAGACAATTTCTCGAGAAAAGTAGAACGTGTAAACCCTTACGGAAAAAATACGAGAAAGAAATAAAATAAAAAATAAAGCGCGATAAAGACAAACCATGAAAAGAAATGGTTTAATTAGCCGTTCACTTCAGCCTTACCGAATCCAAATTCCTTATGCTTTGCGAGCTTATCCCGAATTTCGCTGAAAAGAATTTCGCCAGCTCAATCGTTTTCGAGGCCTCGCCGTGGTCGGTTAAAATCCTTTTCGGCTTCGGCTTCAAATTCCGCACGTAAGCCACCAATTGCGGCCTGTCCGAATGCCCTGAAAAGCCGTCAAAGGTTTCAATGCGCATGTTGATGTTTAATTTCTTTGTCTTGCCGTTTTCTTCGGTCATCGGCAGGCTTTTCACGCCGGACTGAACCTTTCTTCCAAGGCTGCCTTCACCCTGATAACCCACAAAAATAAGGGTGTTTCTCGGCTCTTCCGCGAGCCTGTAAAAATAATGCACGCTCGGCCCGCCGGTTAGCATTCCGCTCGAGGCGAGAATTATGCTGCCGCCGTTCTGCACTATTTCCTTCCTCTCCTCAGGCGTTGCAACCTGGAAAATCGATGAAGTGAAAGGGCTGTCGTTCTGCAAAACCCTTTTCTGCACGCCAGTGCGCAAGTACTCAGGGTATGCGGTGTGCACGGCTGAACTCTCCTTTGTCATGCCGTCCACGTAAACCTTCACCTCTGGATTGATGAGGCCGCGCCTGTAAAAGTTTTCAATAACCAATTGCAGCTCCTGCGCCCTTCCCACGGCAAACACAGGAATAAGCACATTGCCGCCCTGGTTCACGGTTTCCTGCACAACTTTAAGGAAAGCCGCCTCGGTTTCCTCGCGCGCTGTCTGAACATCCTCTTTCGCGCCGTAAGTGCTTTCCACTATGAGCGTTTCAAGCCTAGGGTAATTGATGTCCACGTTGTTGAACAGCCTTGTGAAGCCGTACTTTATATCCGCGCTGTACACAAGATTGTGCGCCCCGTCGCCTATGTGCATGTGCACCGAGGCGCTACCGAGAATGTGCGCCGCGTTGTGGAACGTCATCCTCATGTCCGGCGCAATATCAGTAACCTCACGGTACTCGCGCGTAATCACGTATTTCAGCATTTCCTTTACATCCCTTTCACTGAAAGGCGCTTCCTTGTTTTCCTTTGCAAGGACATCAATATAGTCAAACAAAAGCAGCGTCGCCAGATCCCTTGTCGGGGGTGTGCAGTACACAGGCCCACGGTAGCCCAATTTGAAAAGGTACGGAATAAAGCCGCAATGGTCCATGTGCGCGTGGCTCAAAACAACCGCGTCCAGTTCATTGATTGGAAACCTTATCGCGTCAAGGAAAGGGAATGCGTCCTCGCCAGCCTGCGCGGCAACGTTTACCCCGCAGTCCATCAGAATCTTTGTCTTCCTTGTTTCAAGCAGTATGCAGCTCCTCCCCACCTGCCTGAAGCCGCCCAAAGCCGTCATCCTCACCCAGCTTTCGCCCGATTTTTCCGAATAAATTTTTTTCGCTGTTTCCTCGAGGATTTTCTTCCTCTCGGAATTGTACTTGTTCAGATGATGCCTTATGCCCTTTAAAATCTCGCTCGGGCTTGTCGGCGCCCTGACAATCTGCGGCGTCCAGCCGGTTTCCTGGATTATCTGCTTGCTCGTCTGCCCGCCCTTGCCTATCACCAAACCGGGCTTTAATGCTTCAATCACAACCTCGCCGAACGCGTCATTGAATAAAATCTCGCTGATTTGCGCGTCTTCCGGCACGATTTTCATTATTTTTTCCTTCGCCTCTTTCTGGTCAAGCTGCAAAGACTTGTCCGCGCGTATGTTCACCTTTTTCTTCAGCTGGAAGGCTATGTTTTTCACGAAGTCCTCGTTGTCGTGGAATATCTTGGGGTTGCGCGTGTAAATTGCGACTTCCGGCCCTTCAAGCTCCACGCCTGATATTTCCGCCTCTTTCGGCACCACAGAGTTTATTGCTTCCTTCACTTCTTTCAGATAATCCATGTTTTTTTGTCTCCTTTCCATTTTTTTAATTAACTTCCAATTTTTTAATCAATAATTAAAATTCAGTAAAATAATCACGCAAAAAATTTCAGGAAAATCCTGCGGCTTAACAAAAAATTCACTAAAAAAACACAGTTGTTGAAAATAAAAAACCCGGCAAAAATAAATTTTTTTAAAAATAAATTTTTCGCGCTTTTCAGTGCGCCGCGACTTTGCCTATTGTTTCCTCTGGCATCTGCCTGACGCCCTTTGAGTCAACCACGAAGACAATTACGCCTTTCCCGCCCGAGTAAATGTCCCTTCTCTTTCCGGCTTCCACCGCGCGCACCGCGAGCGCTATCGCTTCCTTTTCGCCCATTTTTTCCTTGAAGCCCAAATCAAGCGCGGTCAGCGCTGGTTCGGTGCCCGAGCCGCTTATCGCGTAAGTTTTCCTTTCAAGGACCGCACCGTAAGGCGTCACGTCGAAAAGCGCCGGCTTTGCGTTGAAGCCGCCGATGATGAACTGCACAATGAAGGGGTAATACCTTGAGGAGTTGAGCACGTTTGAAAGCAGCGTTGCCGCGGCTTTCGCGCTCATCTTTTCGCCCCTTTCAAGCTCGTAAACCTTTGCCTGGCTCCTCAAAAACCTTATGATTGTGAGGCTGTCGCCCACATTGCCCGCGTTGGTCAATGCGACCTCTTCATTGATTTTGTAAATTTTTTCCGAGTCTTCCTCGTAAGCGATGTGCCCCATGCTTGCAAGCTTGTCCGAGGCCAAAACCACGCCGCCGTCGAAAATCAAGCCCACAGTAGTGGTGCCTGTTTTAATATCCTGAATCTGAGACATGAATTCCCTCAAAAAAACAGATTAGTAAGCCCTATTACAATTGTTAAACACAAACCTTTAAAAGCCTTGTTTTTGGGGTGTTAAGGGCGCAAAAAGGCTGGAAAGCCCTTAATTTTCCGCGGCTTCAGCCTCTTTTTCCGCCCGGATTGCCCTTATCTGGCTATTGATTGTTTCAATATCCTGTACAAGGAAAACAGCGATTTCTTCAGGAGTAACTGCCTTTCGAGTCGCATTATTTGTCCTTCCAAGCAGGACTTCCACCTTGTCCTTCAATGTATTAGCCCGGGATAATTCAATTCCAACCTCCTTATCAAACGAAAATTTAAAATTAGGAAACCCTACCCTGCGTGTTGGCTCAGTTCCACTTTTATAATAATTTTTCCTGGGCCTGCTGGTGGTCGGCCATTTTTCTTGTATTGAATCATAAAAGTTCAAGCCAGGTTTTCTGCCTCCTGGTACTTTCGCCATTAAAGCATCTCTCCGGTATATCTGCTTTTTATTTTAAGAAAGGGCTTCATCTTATTTATTTCTTTCCCGCGGGAGTTTCCTTTTCTGCGGCCCCTGTTTCAGGCTTTCCGGCTTCATTTTTCCCCGCCTTTTCCGCTTTCCCTGACGCAGTTGCTTTCGCCTCAAAACTTTCCACTATTTCAACCCTCTTGATTTCCGGCAAAACCTCTTTCACGCTTTTCGTGAAAGGCGCCGCAAGGAATGAAAGCTGTTTGCCGGCCTCTTTCGGCAATTTGATTTTCAGGGTTTCCTTTTCCAGCATTGTTTCGGCCTTGCCTTCCTTTAAGGGGAAAAACTTTTCCGCGAGCGCCTGCGCTTTTTCAGCCGGCTCCTTAAGCTCTTTCAGTATTTTCAAATCATACTCAACTTCTTTTCCGGCCAAATCCGAATTGAAATCAACCCTCACGCGCCCGCCTGAAACCGTCTGCACTTTTCCGTATTGCCCGTTCACATCAACAACAAGGCCGGGCAACGGGTTTATTTTGCGGTCCCTGAACGCCTGCAGGGGCACTATCGCTATAAGCTCTTTCCTCCTTTCCCCAAACGCTTCCTTCGGCAAAAGCGAAACTTTTTTCTCTTCGCCCTCCTTCATCCCCTTCAAGGCATCATCCAATCCGGGAAGCAAATCGCCTTTCCCCACAATCACGGGCACTGGCCTGAACAAGGAGTTTTCCCTGTACAATCCGTGTTCCTTCGCGGTTTTTTCAGAGGTTGTGTCAAAAACTTTCCCGCTCTCTTTTTCACGCCCCGTGAATTCAACCATCACAATCCTTGCACCGCCGTTAACCATTCCGAAAAAACCTTCCCAAAAAAGTTGTTTTAAAAGCTTTTTACTTCATGAATTGCTCTGAAACCTTTGAATAATTTCGGTTGAATGGTTTTTTTAAGCTTTTGAGTGGTTTTATGGGCCTGAGCAGCAAGCAGTTCTGGAGCATTTTCCTGGCGCTTTTAATGGTTGGCTCTGTATTGGGGTATTTCAGCCTTTCAGGGCAGGATAATTCGCCTACTGTTCCGCCTGAAGGAACGGTTCCCTCACTGCCTCCTGAACAGGCGACAACCGTTTCCTATGACGCTTCAGGCATCCAGTCAAAAGTTCTCACAGTTTTCCCCGTCGCGGTCCTTGTCGGCACAACCTCCGAATTTGAAACAGCTTCGGTTGTTGCGCAGCTTTCCGCCATTGAAGGGGTTGCCTCGGTCGCTAATGCGCAGTTTGTCGCTCCCCAGCCCGGCCAAACAGAAAACTTCCGCGCGGACGTAAGGTTTTCCGACGCCTCAAAAATTCCCGGCGCTGTGCAGGCAATAGCCGAGTTAAGCT
>DASRUO010000073.1:0-2158 GCA_035655375.1 archaeon
GAATCTTTTTCGCGAGGCTGCCCTCACAGTCAGCGGGAGCCGTGCTGGATGTCAATGCGCAGAAAACAGGGTACGTTAAAGCCAATTTCAAGTTGAATGTTGGGCAGCCGCCGGCGGGCAGGGCGACGCTTTCATGCATGAAAATCGTGAATCCGCAGGGCGAAGAAGTCGCGGTGGATGATTTTTACACTACAATAGATTCGCGCGGCGACATTTCAGAGCAATTCTCCGTGAAAAATGTTTTGTGCGGCGACGGCCTGAAAATTAAAGTGCTGAAGCACACGGAAAGCGACATAGCAATCATTGAAGGAGGCACAACTTACGGCGGCGGCGAAATAAGCCTCAACCAAGGCGCACAGGTGAGCCTGAAGGTTGATGCGGCGCAGCAGCTGGGCGTTCATCCTTTGTTCGTGCAGGGAAAGCTGCAGGGCTCTGCCGAGTTTGAAAGCGCGGGCACCGCGAGAATCGTGATTTCAGAGCCGGGAGTGTGCCTCTTTGTCGGCAAAACAGCCGCAGGGGTTCCGGCAAACGAAAAATTCCTTGTGGACTTGTTTGACGGCTCTGATGATTTGAACGTGCTGAACAAGTGCTATACAGGCTTCCCTTTGGCAGGAACATCCACTGATGGCGGTGTTTTGCTTTCAGACGGCAGGATTTTCATGGACATAAGCGACAAGGATTATCCGACAGACCCGCTTTTGCCGCCAGCGCTGCCGGCGCAGAGTTTCCTGATAAATCTTTCAAACTGGATTGTGCAGCAGGATGAAAGCCTCAGGGACTATTTCCTGCAGAACATAGGCCTGAACGAGAGCGGATTCTTTTTAATCACTGCAGAGGATTATAAAAAAGGTGGGAGCTGAAATGAGGAAAATATTTGCGGTTGCATTGCTGTTGCTTTTCCTGCACGGCGCCTACGCGGAAACAGGGCTTCAGTACAACGTGCAGCTCGGCATTGAGCTTGAAAAAAATTCACTGGAATCCGGCGGTTCGCTCAAGGGAAATTTCAGCGCCGCGAATTTCGAGGGCGTTGCGCTGAACGACGCCTTCATCATCGCGGAAATCGTTTCAGGCGGCAAGGATTCATTGCAATACCCCTCGCAGTTCGGCGATGAAGGCGTGATTTTTTCTGAGGAAAGGTTTGAAGCAAATGTTTCAGCGAAAGGGCAGAGGAAAATCCCTTTCGAAATCGCATTGCCTGAAAACCTTGCGGCAGGAACCTACACACTTGACGCTTACCTCGTGAACGGCAGGACTCCGGCTGTAGGCGTCGCGCACATTTTTTCATCTCCGGTAAGCGTCGAATTTGAAGTCAAGGCCCCGACACAAAACAATTTCCCTTTCCTCAACATCGTGCGCACGAAAACGGTTTTCAACAATGTTGCGGGGCCTGTCGGCCCGCCGGTTGAAGCCGGGGGCGAAATTCCGGGCAAGATTTTCATCAGAAATGATTCTTCTGCGGATGCTAAAAACATAACTTTGCGCGTTTTGCTCTGCGATTGGGATGACACAATGTGCCCGACAATCCTTTCACAGGCATCCAAAAAAATCAGTGTGCCTGCAGGTGCGGAAGTTTCCGAAAGCGTCCTACTGCGCGCGCCGGGGCTTCCGGGAGCCTACGCGATAAGGATTGAGCTCGTTGATGAAGCAGGGAAAATGGCTGCATTGTACAGGAACAGGTCCATTGTTGCCGGGGCAACCGCGAAGATAAGGCGCCTTGACGTTTCAGCGCAGAAGCTTGAGGCGGGAAAAGAGGAAAAGGTTTCGCTGCTTTTAGGCGTTTCACCGGACCATTACAATGACCCCGACTTTGCGGATTTCAACGTCAAGGCATGGGTTGAAAGCAGGGGAAATGAAATTTTCAACAAAACCGAGCGCGTGGCGCTTTTGAGGTTTGAGGAAGGCTCAAGGCCTTTCGAATTTGCCTTCACGCCGCAGGGGAATTACGATTCTTTTACAGTATGCTCCTCGGTTGAAAAAGGCGGCACTGAAATGGATATTTACTGCTTTGATGTGGAAGGCGCGGGGGAAGAAATTAAGGGGCCCGCAGCCGGCGGAAGGGTTGATGTTGAATATTCTTACAATGCTGCTTCAGGCATTTTTTCACTTGAAGCGTGCGGCTTTGGCGCCGGAAAAAACCCTGAAAGCCTCGACATCCTTT
>DASRUO010000074.1:0-3326 GCA_035655375.1 archaeon
CTTCCCCCCCTTCGGGGACTCCGCGCCGGTCGGGAGCGACGGTTATCCCATCCGAGACCCCTCGGAAGGGGGATGCCCATAGGGCTGGGGATAAGCCTTGGCGCTGTTTGGCGCCGGCTTCCTCACATTCCCCTGAGCCTTGCAACCCTTTCCTTTATCGGCGGGTGCGTTGAAAACATCGAGTCAAACCACGCGCCTTTCCGGTTTTTCAGGGGGTTGTCAATGTACAGGTGCGCGGTCGCCTTGTTCGCGGCCTCCAGAACTTCCTTGTCGCCCGAGATTTTTTCCAAGGCGCTCGCCAATCCCTCGGGATTCCTTGAAAGCAGCGCGCCTGAAGCGTCCGCGAGGTATTCCCTCTGCCTTGAAATCGCGAACTTTATCAGCATTGCGATGAACGGCGTGAGTATGGCAAGTATTACGCCGCCGGCAAGAATTACCAAGCCCATTTTTCCATCCCGCCTGTCATGCTTCCCCCACAGGACGCTCCTCAAAAGTATGTCGCTGAGCAGCGCGCTCAGGCCCACAAAAACAACCACGAGCGTCATGAGCCGTATGTCGTAATTCTTGATGTGGCTCATCTCGTGCGCTATGACACCTTCAAGCTCCTGCCTGTCCAGCGTTTTCAGTATTCCGGTTGTAACCACGACAATGCCGTGCTCAGGGTTTCTGCCGGTTGCAAAAGCGTTCAAGGCCGTGTCCTCAATCACGTAAGCCTTCGGCTTCGGTATTCCTGCGGCGATCGCTAGCCCTTCAATGATGTTGAAAAGATAAGGGTATTCCCCTTTCTTCACTTCCCGCGCGCCGCTGATGCTGAGAACGATTTTGTCAGCGAAAAAATAGTTTATCCCCACGAACACCAAGAGGAATAAAAAGCCCACAATTATTCCGAGCGTTCCGCCGCCCGCAAACCACACCTCGCCCAGAATCCACGCCAGAGCCAGCACGAAAACAGAAAAAAAAGCGACAAGCAACACCGTGTTCCTGTTGTTTTCGGAAATCTGCTCATACATTTGCTTTCACCACTTTTCCGGAAAGCTTTTTCCGCTCAAGGTTCCGGGTTTTTTTGGCTGCCCATTCACGCCAGCCAAAAATTTTTCCTGCGCCCTAAAACTGCACTTTCACAGGCCCGCGCGCGCCTTCCTCTATCGGGAAGTAATCCCTCTTCCTGAAGCCGAGCATTCCCGCAATTATGCTGTCAGGCAGAACTTCCGTCTTTGTGTTAAACTTCAAGACCTCGTCGTTGTAAAATTGCCTCGAGAAAGCGATTTTCGATTCGATGCCAGAAAGCTCTTCCTGCAGCATAAGGAAATTCTGGTTCGCCTTCAGCTCAGGGTAAGCCTCCGAAACCGCGAACAATGATTTGAGCGCGCCCGAAAGCATGTTTTCTGCGGCTGCTTTTTCCCCGACGCTTCCCGCGCCAATGGCTTTAGCCCGTGCCTCGGTAACCATCTTGAAGGTTTCCTTTTCATGCCTCGCGTAGCCCTTCACAGTCTCCACAAGGTTCGGCACCAAATCATACCTCCTCTTAAGCTGGACATCAATCTGGCTCCACGCATTGTCAATCCTGTTTTTCAACTGCACAAAGCCGTTGTACGCGAGGAAAATCCACAGGGCGCCTATCACTATTGCCGCGATTACGGCAATCCCCAAAAGCTCCAAAACCATCCAAACACCTCACAAATTCTGCATTAAATCTTTTTTTATTTCTTTACGGAAAGGGGATAAATTGCAAAAACCCAAAAAGCCCCAAGCCGCTAAGGCTCTTCTCAATGTTCTGTCAGCTCAGCTGCTCTTTGTGTAGTGCTTTTCAAAGTATTTTTCCCACCATCCGAGAATTTCGGTGACGTCTTCAGAGCCCTGCCCCAAAATTTCTGTGTCATCCGTATACAAGCTTAACAACCCGTAATCTGTGAGGCATGAAGCGGCTTTTCCGCCGCTTCCCAGCCGCAGGCACCCAAGCGTGGGCATTTTGCTGAAAGCCGAATATAAAAGGTTGCACGAGTCTTCTTGGGCTTCAAGCTGCGTTTCTATCAAATTCCCGAATCTTTCGTAAAGCTCTTGAATGTCTGCTGATTCCAAATCGGGCCTGTAGGCAGAGTAAAAGCTGATTACTTGCCTTTCGGAATATCCTTTGCAGAATTCCGTGGCCGGTGTTCCCTGCAAAACAGCCTTTAAGATGTTGCAAATCCCCGAGCCGCAGTCCGTAAAGAGGTATTCCGCCCCAAAATCTAATTCATCCCTAGAAAAGGCGTGCCCCGCATACTGATAATCGCCGGATTTAAGCGCCATAATCCCGTTGCAGTAATCCTTGTACACAAACCTCACATTTTCACACAGAGCAGAGTTATTCGTGCTTGCAACCTCCACCAGCCCGCAATAAGAATTGCTTGGTGATGGAAGGTCAATTTTTGAAAACCCTTCATTCGAAAGGGAATAGCAGAGCGTGAAATTTTTTTCCGACACGATTTTTTCCATCACGTCATAGCTCCTGTCCTCAGAGTTTTTCAGGCTTTCCCGCAGTTCAACAAGTTCCTTGTCTTCGCCGAAAAACGGCGCCGCAACAACCATTGAAAAAAGAAGCGAAACCACAAACACCGCAAAAAGGAATGCCGGTTTCCTGTTCAGATGTTCAAACCTCGCTAAGAGGCTGTTCATGAAATCCGCGGCGCCGATTATTATTCCTGCCTTGAAAATTTCTCTCAGGTTTACTGGGAGCGCCGCATTCAAAATAACCGCCGTAACCACAAGAAGGGCAACCGCGGCGATTTTTTCAAGCCCTATCGTGTCGTGGCTGATGACTATTTGTTTATCCGTAAAAATACTATCCCCCGCTGTCACCAACCGGAAAAAAGCCACGGTAAAAAAATAAGCCGCCCCGGCAACCAATACAAGGTCCACATAAGTCAATGTTTCAAGCCCTTTGCTTAGCAAAATATTCGCGAAGCTGAATCCTATTATAGAATCAAAAATTACGGGGTAAAAAAGGAGCAGAAAAAAAGCGGTAATGGCAACTGTTACCGACGGCCGGTCGCCTGTTTTTTTCCTTACATAATTCAGAGCAGCAATCAGAGCCACAAATGCCAGTATGCCGGCCAAATTTAAATGCAACCCGAAGAAAGGGCTTCCAGGCCCCAAAAGGTCGGGGTAAAGAATGAAAACAAGCACAATAGCCGCGTAGTGGAGATAACTGTAACGCACTGAAAATTTTTCCTTAATAGCTTTCTCCAGCTCGTACTTGTTTAATTCCATAGCTAATAATTATTCTCACCCCCAGTAATATTAACTTTTCACAGTCAAGAAACTGCGCAAACATGGGCCGGGCAGGA
>DASRUO010000075.1:0-2406 GCA_035655375.1 archaeon
ATGGGCCCGCCGATTAAAATAGGTGAAAAATACGATGCCAATTCAATCGCCGCAGCCAAAGCGAAAGGCAAAAAAGTCGAAGCGGGAGACGCGGGCAAGATGGAAGCCGAAGCGGGCGCATTGAAAGGCAAAAAAGCCGAGGCCGGAGCGAAAGGCGCGGGCAAGATGGAAGCTGAAGCCAAAGGCGTCGGGAAAATGAATGCCGGGGCAGGCGCAGGGAAGGGCAGGGGCGCCGAAGCGGGGGAAAAACATTCCGCTGAAAAATCCGGGAAAAAACCTGAAGCGAAGGAAGAAGGTGGGGCGGAATGACTTCACACATAAGGAAATGGAAGGAAGCCCAGCTCGCGGAGCTTAAAGAGCTCGCGAAAAAGCACAAGGTTGTTGCCATTGCCGACATCAACATGTTTCCCTCGGGTTTGTTCCAGCTGGTGAGGAAAAAGCTCCACAACAAGGCTGTTGTAAAGGTTTCAAAGGCAAGGGTCGTGAAAAAGGCGCTTGAAGGGTTTGCCGACAAAAAAGCCCTCAATGAATCCATCAACGGAAGCTGCGCCGTTATTTTCACTGAAATGAACCCTTTCGAGCTTTACGCTTTCCTCAAGAAAAACAAGGGAAAGATTGTGGCAAAGGCCGGCGCAATCGCCGAGGAAGACATTGTTGTTCCCGCGGGCGACACAGGCCTGCCGCCAGGCCCCGCCTTGAGCGATTTGAAGGCCGCAGGCTTAAAGGTTGCGGTGCAGGGGCCGACAATTTCAATTACATTTGACAAGGTTGTCACAAAGGCGGGGGAAGCCATCACTCCGGCTGTTGCCTCAATACTTTCCAAGCTTAACATCAAGCCGTTCAAGGTCGGGTTAAAGGTTATTGCGGTTGCGGAAAACGGCCAGATTTTCATGGCGGAAATTTTGGATATTGACACCGACAAGGTTTTTGCGCAATTCGTTTCAGCGCACAGGAATGCTTTCAACCTCGCGGTGAATTCTGGCATAGCGAACAAGGAAACAATTGTTGTGCTCCTCGGAAAGGCTTTCATGGAAGCGAAAGCCGTTGCAAAGGAAGCGAAAATCTTGGCTCCGGAAACCGTGGGGGATGTGCTCGGGCTCGCTGAAGCGCAGGGGAAAGCCCTGAAGGGAAAGGTAAAGGAAGCGTCCGCGGAAAAGCCTGAAGCTTCTGAAGCCGGTGAAGGAAAAGCCGATGAAAGCGCCGCAAATGAAAATGAAAGTAAAGGTGCAGCCCCGGAGGAAGGGGGCAAAGAAAAGGAAAAAGGCGGTGAAGCCGCACCGGAAGCCGGCAAAGAGGGAAAAGGTGGAGCGTAATACTTTAATTGCTTTTTAAGAGGTGAAAAAAATGGAGTATGTCTACAGCGCAATGCTTTTGCATTCAGCCAAAAAGGAAATAACCGAGGCTTCGGTGAAAAAAGTCCTTGAAGCCGCGGGCGTTAAGCCCGAAGAGTCAAGGATTAAGGCTTTGGTGGCCTCATTAAAGGACATCAACATCGAAGAGGCCATAGCAAAGGCGGCTGTTTCAGCGGCTCCGGCGGCGCCGGCGGCGCAGCCCGGAAAGGCTGAAGCGAAAAAGGAAGAGCCCGAAGAAGACAAGGGCAAAACCGAGGAAGAGGCAGCACAGGGCCTTGGCGCTTTGTTCGGGTAGAAGCGCAGGCTTCTATCCCGCTTTTCTTCCCCATGCCCAGGCCCGGCGTTATAGCTTCAGCTTCGCCTGAAGCATTTTCCTGTTTTTTTCGGTTTGGCGGATGTCTGCGCCAATCCTTTTCTTTTTAGGCGTTTGTGCTTGGGGCATTGGCATAATTTTTCCGTTTTCTTAACGCCCTGACAAAGTTATTTAAATCATTTAAACCTTATTCTATAGATTTTTTTCCTTGATTTGTATATAACCGATCTTAAGGTGTTTTGTTGAAAAAAACTTTTTTCGCGCTGTTTTTGTTCCTTGCCCTTGTTTCATCAACAGCCTTGGCTGTCACCGAGCAGGGCTCAATGAAGATTTACGCCGTGACAACGGAAGGGCAGGGGCTTGTCGCGACGCTTTCAATAGAGATTGAGCCCGGCACCGGCAAAATATGGAGTGCGGTAACGCCTCTTGTGGGCACAACAACCCAGAACGCGGAAAGGACCGCCGTGAATGTGGCGAAAAAGTTTTCCAGTGAAGTCAGCGCGCACGATTACAAGTTCACGATTTCCTCGAACGCTTCAATTGTTGAGGGCCCGAGCGCCGGCGCCGCAATGACTCTGCTCCTTGTCTCAATGCTTTCGGACAGGCAGCCCCCTTCCAACGTGAGCATCACGGGGACAATAAACGAGGACGGTTCAATAGGGGCCGTCGGCGGCGTGTTTGAAAAGGTGCGCGAGGCGGGCAAAACCGGAGTGAAGCTTTTCCTCATACCCAAAGGCGAGG
>DASRUO010000076.1:0-5445 GCA_035655375.1 archaeon
GCGGGTTGCTGGAAAGCTCAAGGTGAAGGAAAAATTAAAGTTTAAAATCGGCACAATGGTTGAGGTTCCGCGCGCGTGCGTCACAGCAGCTGAGATTGCGAAGGAAGCCGAATTCCTTTCCTTCGGAACAAATGATTTGACGCAAACCACTCTGGGCTTTTCAAGGGATGATGCGGGCAAGTTCATCCAGATTTACTTGGAGAAAGGCATCCTTGAAAAAGACCCTTTCCAGACGATTGACCAGCAGGGCGTCGGCAGATTGATGGTTCAGTGCGTTGAATCCGCGCGCAAAGCAAACCCGAAAATTGACATCGGCATCTGCGGCGAGCACGGCGGCGACCCCGCCTCGGTTGAATTCTGCCACCGCATCGGCCTCAACAATGTTTCATGCTCGCCTTTCAGGGTTCCCATTGCTCGCCTCGCCGCGGCGCAGGCGGCGCTGAAGGAAAAGAAAGGGAAAAAGAAAGCAAAGAAGTGAATTATTTCCCTGTTGCCTATTTTTTAGTGGTTACCTTGCTTCTAATCACTCTTGGCGGAGCAACCGTGCCGCCGGCACCAGCTGCAAAAAGCCTACGATTATTCCGGTCTTTCATTTCCGCGACCAAAAGATTTGTTTTTACTTGTACTCTCCGTTTCATTTTTTTACCTCACTATCTGTAGCTTTTACCCTTTAATAAGTATTTCTCCGCCCTATAAATAACACGCCGATTATGTAGCAATTCCTCACGGTATTTTCAGCTGTTCCCTGAACTTCGCGTTCAGCGCGCGCAGGAATTCGAGCAGCTTCCCTTCCTCAAGCTTCAATCCTGCGGCGATTGCGTGCCCGCCGCCCTCATTCCCTTCGCCAAGCTTTTCACACACTTCACGGAAAGCCTTTCCCAAGTTTATGCCCTTTTCAAGCTGTTCCTTTGTCGCGCGCCCGCTGATTTTCAGTGAGCCATCATCATTCCTCGCAATCGCAATTATAGGTTTTTCCGTTCCCACAATTCCTGAACCGTAAAGCATTCCCGCGACAATTCCCACAATTGATTCCTTTATTTCCGTGCCCGCGTCAAAATAATAAAACTGTTCCTCTTCCTTCAAACCGTTTTGCATCACGAATTCTATTCCGTGCCTCAGTTGCCTGCGGTGCTCCTGCATCAGCGCAAGCGCTTCCGAATACTTTTCACCCCTATCCCCCAAACAAACCTCTATCGCGACATCCGCTTTCCCGTGCCTCCCGCACGCATTCAAAAGCGTTGAAAATTCTTTCGCCTCGCTTAAAGGGCTTTTAGAATCCTCCTTAGGGAAAAGGTACACCTCGCCGAACATTTCCCTTATTTTCCATTCAGGCACGCCGTGCTTATTCAAGTGCAGTATGAGCGCGGTTGCAAGCTTTTCCTTTTCATTTTTTGAAAGCTCGGAATAAGTGCGCCACTTTTCACCGCTTTTCAGCTCAATGCCTGTTCCGTACAGGAATTTCGCGCAGTTTTCCTCGTTAGCCGTAAGCTCCGGAAGAATCGGCGAGGAGCTGTACATGAGGAACTGCACCAAAGGCCTTGAAACCCTGCCGTAAAGCCTCAGGTCATTCTCAATTTTCACAAAGCCTTTCTCAGCGCCTTTCCGCGCAATCTCGGCATTGATTCCCACAAGCTTTCCGGAAAAATCCTGCACATCCCCCACAGCGCCCACAAGCGCCAGCGGGATTAAATCAGAATTTTTTTCGTTCAGTGTTTCAGCGAAAAGGTATGCGATTCCCGCGGCGCTGATTTCAAAGCCGCCGTTGATTCCGTAATCAAAAGGCGAGAAATGGTATTTGTGCCCAACACTTGTTTTCTGGTGGTGGTCTAAAACGAAAAGGTTTTCCCCGAAATTTTCCTTCAGGTATTCCAGCTGCCCCGAGCCGAAATCCACGAAAATATAATTTTCCCCCATTCCCTTGATTTCAGCAACCGTTTCCCTGTAAAGCTGCTTCACCCATTTCCACTTCACTTTTTTCCCTTCACGCTGCAATGCGGAAACAAGTATTGCGCCGGAGCTGCAGCCGTCCGCATCGTAGTGGTGTATTACAGTAAAATCATCCCTTTCTTTCACCGCGTCAGCGATTTCCCGCATTTTTTCCTTCCAGTGCACGGATTAATTCAGTATGCAATCCATTTTATGCCTTTTCAGGCACGGCTGCCGATGCGCTTTTTTTCTTTTCTTGAGAAGAAAAGAAATCCAAGCACCCTTAGGGGGTGCGGGACCACGTGAAATCTCTGATTTCACATGGAAACCCGCGCTAAAAAAGAAAAGAACGGGAAAATCGCACTAAAAGAAAAACAATCGTCCACTTATTTTTCTGTGCGGGCTTCGGCGCACAGCTTACCACATTTTTTAATTTAACCCCGTTTTCGGGCATTCCCTTAAAACCCCTTTCAGGGCAGTTTTTTTCATGGGCCTTCTCGAAAGGATTTTCGGCGCCGCGAAGGGCAGTGAAAAGGAAAAGCAGGTTTCCCTGGAAGAGGCGCGCGCAATTGCTGAAAAACGCCTCGCGGAAGAGGAAGCCGCTTTAAGCGATTTTTCCGCGAAAAAATTCGCGGAAGTGAAGCACCTGCTTTCGAGGCTTCAGGAAAGCGCCTCGGTGCTTGAAAGGCAGGAGATAAAGGTTGAGGAAGGCAACAACGCCTTCAGGCGCATCGTTTCAACCTCGCAGAAAAACCTCGCAAGGCAGCTGAAAGGCTTCGCTTCAAGGCTCGCGCCGCCGCAGAATTTCAATTCCTTTGAAGCGGCAAAGTATTCCGCTTCCGCATTGCGTTCCATTGCCAATGATTTGATGCCTTACTGGAAAAACATCGCGCTCACAAAGCTTTTGCTGAAGGAGGAAATAAAGGCGATAGGCGAAAACCTGAACGAGCTTGCCTCGATTTTTCAGGAGCTGAATTCAAGGCTTGATTCCGCGGCAATCAAATCCCTGCGGTCCATGAAGGAATTGTTCGCATCCCTTGATTTGCGGAACGAAAAATCCGCGGATTTGAAGCAGCAGCTCGCCGCCTCCAAAAACGAAATCCGCAGGGCTGAATCAGAGATAGATTCCATGAAAAGCCTTGTGAAGGGGAAGAAATCCTCCCCCGAGGCCTCGGAGCTTGAAAAGCTTGAAGCCGAAAAAATTTCGATAGGGCAAAAAAAGGAATCCATTGTTTCAAGGTTTAATTCGGAAATAGCGCCCGTTGAAAAGGTTTTGAAGCGCCTCAATTCTGTTGCAAAGGAAACCGATTCCCTTTCCCCGCAGGAGAAAGAGCTTTTGCGCATGCTGCTTGAATCGCCCTCCTCCGCCTTCATAGTGGATCCCAAAGGCATCACAGCGAAAAGCCTTTTCCTCAAGGCAGAAAAAATGGTCCGCTCGGGCTCGATAGCGCTTAAGGAGAGCGAGAGGGCGAAACGCCTTGAGGCGATTTCCTCGCTTGTTGAAAAGGATTTTTTTTCCGATTATTTCTGGGAGCTGAACAATCTGCAGGCGCGCCTCATGGTTGTGGAGAAAAAGATTTCCTCAATCGGCGTTTCAGCCGAACTGAAAAAGCTTGAAGCCGAAATTTCCGCGCGCCAGAAAACCCTTGAAGCGCTGAGGCAGAAGCTTGTGTCTGAAACAGCGGCGCAAAACCAGCTTGAAAGGGATGCCGCATCCCTGGCCGGAAAGCTTAAGGAATCCTTCAACTCCTTTTTCTCCGGCAGTTTTAAGGCCTAAATAGTGTAATTGTCTTATCAACAAACTGCCCCAAAGTCCGCGTAATCCACTCTTTTTCCTTCACGTCAGTGCTTAAAATCACCGCGGAAGAGTCCACAGAATCTATTTTCCCGAGCAGTATGTGCATGAATTTTTCTATTGAGGCTTCCTCGTTGTACACAAGCATTGTGGATATTGAGTCAAGCAGCACGAGCGTGTCCTTTCCTTTCAGCGAATGAAGCTTTTTTTCCGCGAGCAGGATGCATTCCGTGAGTTCTGAAGGGGAGCTTAAATATGAAACGTTTTTCGCTTTCGCCGCGGCTTTCGCGCCCGAATTCATTGAAATCAGGTCGATGAAATGTATTTTTTCGGTGTTTTTTCCTCGTGCCTCAAGCTCTGAAACTATTTTTCCGGAAACAGTGTTCACGGTAATGTAAATTATTTCATGCTTTTCCTCGATGAATTTGTCCATAAGGCCTTCCTTGATTTCAGGGTACTGCTTTGAATCAATGAGCGCAAGCACCGTATACGGCGCCTTTAGCTCGCCGAAAGCCTTCATAATCATCAAATCTATTTTGCTCTGGCTGCTGAGGAGCCTTTCTATTTTTTCCGTGCTCCAGTTGCCTGAATCATCCGCTTTCATCACTCAACGACCTCGTCAAACAATTCGCCTTTGGATAAAACACTTATGCCGTTCCCGGTGATTTTCACTGGCTTCAGCTTTTCCGTTATTTCGGTGTTGCGCATTTTAAGTATCGCAACGCTCCTCACAAACCTGTTCTTTATTTTCGTGTGGTAAATGAGTATAACTCCGTCCGCGACGTATTCTTCAAGCCCGTAAAGCGATGAAATCTTGTCAAGGCTTATTTCATTGGTTATAATTGTTGTGGTGCCGAGCGCCTTCAGCATTTTCCCCAATGACACGATGCTTTTCCTCGCGTCAAGTTCCCTGTCAAAAAACAGCCTGAAAATAACGCCCGGGTCAACCACAACACGTTTCGCGTTTATTTCCTTCACGTTGTCTTCAATGGCGGCCTTAAGCCTTTCAAAATCGTACAATTCAAGGGTGACAATCCTCAGCTTTTTCTGGTTGGCAAGGCTCCGCATATCCCACCCGAACTCCAGCGCGCCATCAAAAATGGTTTCCTCGGTTTCCTCAAGTGATACGTACACGGCGTTTTCATTGTGCTTTGTTATTCCGTCGTAAATGAACTGCCAGCACAAAAGCGTTTTCCCGCTTCCGGGGTCGCCGCTTAAAACAACGAGGTTCCCCTTCGGGATGCCGCCGCCCATCATTTCATCAAGGCCGGGAATGCCTGATTTAATCCTTTCAACCTCGAGCCTTTTCATTTTAGTTTCCGCGGGGGGCATAAAACCACTTACAGATTAATCGTTTACTCTTTTAATTACCTTTATGCTAATTAAACTTTTTCCCACCCCCAAGGCTTGGCAGTTTTTCCGCCGGATTTCCGCGCTTACCTAAACAATTTTATACACTTCAAGCCCTTTATTCTGCGTATGCCGGAAAACAGGCAGAGGCTTATTGATGCGGCAAGGCGCCTCATTGAAGCGGGCACTTCAGGAGAAGAGGCGCTGAAAAGCATGGCCGAGATAGGCGTCAGCGCCGCGGAAGCAAAATCAATAGTGGAAGAGGCGACAAAAAAGGCGGCTTCCGTGAAGGCCGGCGCCCCCGAAGAAAAAGACGATTTTTCAATGCGGGGCTCCGCAGATGAAAACCCCGTGCCTTCGGAGGGCAGCTTCTG
>DASRUO010000077.1:0-9415 GCA_035655375.1 archaeon
TTCAGAGGACAATTTCTCTTCTTTTTACGTCGTTTCCTCAAGCGAAACGCCCATAGATGTCGGCTCAACCCTGACTTACTGGGACGGCGCGGGGGCGTGTTTGGACTTTTCAGGGGTTGTTGTAACGGAGTCTTTTGACTACAGGCCTGACCGTTCGGCCTTATCCACTGACCCGCCATTGAACTGGCAGAAGGCTTACGGAATAGATTTCGGCGCAGTGAATTACGCGGGCGACACTTATTTGAGGACGATTTTTTACACCAACCCTTTGGAAGACGTGAAAATAAGCGCTGAATACCCGGAAGGAAAAATGCAGTTTTTGACGCCGGACGATTCCGGCTCGAAAGTGCCTTTAAGCGGTGTCAGCGGCGTTGCGTTCAACAATCCGGGCGGAGGCTCTTTGGGAACGGTGCAGAGCATTGAAGACGTCTTCAATCTGGTGAAAGGGCAGAGCGTGTGCGTGGTTGACTCCGGAAGAAAAGCCAGCTTTTTCTGGAACCCGAAAGCGGTGTACGAAATGCGGGGCGGGGAGAGAAACATTTCCGATTTGACAAATTCGCTTGAGGCGGGAAAAACATGCATCGGCCTTTCAGGCCAAGGGTGAAAAAATGAATGAAATTTTTTTGAATTTGTTCCCGATGTTTTTCCTCTTCGATTTTTTCGCGGACATAAACCTGATACTAAAAATTTTCGTGCTCATGACTTTGGTGAGCTGGGTGCGCAACCATTTGGGCACGGGCGCGCTCTCATGGATTTTGATAGGCGCGATGGGATATTTCATACTTTTTGACGGCTGGGCCATTTTCGGGCCGATTTATCTGCTGTACATGCTCCTGATGTTCGGGGTGAGCGCGGTGCTGATAGACTTCTTCTTCATAAGTGCGGGCGGGCCGCCCCAGCAAGAGGAAGGAATGGAGAGCCCCGTGAGCAGCGGCGTGGATTTATCCAACAGGATGAAGGGGGCGCACGCGGCGAGCGCCGCGCAGAGGATTTTGAGGCGGTAAAAATGAATGGTTTACGCGGAGACAGGAGGGGCGGCAATAAAATGTTCGGAATGAATGAAAAGGGAAACATCCTTTTCATCATCATCGGCGCATTCCTCGTGCTCGCGCTGATTCCGGTGCTCATCACGACCTTTTTCTGGCCCGCGAAAATCCTGATGCAGATAATAATGATTTTCGTTGTTTACACAACTGTAAGGGGCCTTATGGGCTCGGGAAACCTCACCATCATAATTTCCGCGATACTGATTTACTTCATGGTGTTCAAATGGTTCGAGGTGTTCTTGTCGCTTTACATCCTGCAGCTCCTGCTCGGCCTGCAGTTCCTTTCGGTGGTGATATGGGGCATTGGCACGAACCTGAGGAAAGGTTAAGGTTTTATTTAAGCGGAAGCAGTAATCTATACAGTGGATAACCGGCTGGAGGAATGGCTTTGGTGCTTGTATTGCTGGAAGGCATTGCGGACAACGTGTGGATTGTCCTCACATTATTCCTTTTCGTGTGGATTTACAGCTGGGCAAAAGACAATTTGGGGTCGGCGAAGCTTGCAATCCTTTTCGCGCTCATAGTTGTTTACCTGACCTTTTACTCTTACCCGGTGCTTGTGTGGGCGCTCGTGATATTCTTCCTCCTGCAGACGGTTGGAAAGGAATTCCTCGCGCAGATAAATCCTTTCGGCGGCGACCAGCTGAGGTGAAACATTTTGGATACATTCAATTTTTTGGTGTCAGTGCTGATAATGATGATAGCCATCCAGCTCAAGGAAACCTGGATTTTACTCGCGGTGCTGTCGATAAGCATCCTCACATCAAAAGACCTTTCAACGGTGGTTGCGTTCATGATTGCGGCTGTAGTGCTTTACTTTTTCGTGGGCTCAGGCTCCGAGGAAATGTGGCCTGTGGTCATTTTCGGGCTGATAATAATCTCAATAATCCTCAGTTCTAAGGCCGAGCCTGAAAAGGATTACGCGGGCGGCGGCTACGGCGACCTTTTCGGGGGAATGGGCGGCGGGGGCTATTGATGCAGCTGATACTGCTGCTGGCCTTGCTGCTGCTTTTCTTTTTTTTCGTGCAGGCGCAGCAGGTATTGCTTGCGTTCATTGTGGCACTGCTCATTGCAGGGGATATTCTGGGAAATTTTTTCGCGCAAATCTTTTCCTTTATCGGGGCACTGTTCAGCGGCCTGAAAAGCACCGCATCTGCTGAAGCTGCTGAAATGGAGGCCGCAAAGCCGAAGGCTCCCGAGGGAAAAAAGTTTTTCGAGGAAGGCTTTTCATCGCTCGGTAAAAAAATCGGCAAGGGCGAGAAGGCCAAGAAAGAGGGCAAAAGGCTTAAGGTTGAGGGCGACTTTTTCAGCGTCCTCGGCACCGCGGCGGAAGGATTCCTTAAAGGCATTTCCTCGCTGTTCAAAAAGTGAAAAAATTAATTGAAAAATTTGTGTTGCAGTTAAAAAATTTGCGGCAACAAAATCATTTCTTTTTCTGCAGTTCAAGCAGCATTTTGCGGTTCGCCTCAAGGATTTTTTCAAGCAGCGACTGCAAAGCCTTGGTGTTTGCCTTGGTTTCGGAAACCTCCCTTTCAAGCGATGAAATCCTCGAGTCAAGGGCTTCAAGCTTCGCGATTGATTCCGCCGAAATTTTCGGCGCTGAATCGAATTTTTCGTGGAGGGCGTCAATGTTTTTGTGCACGCCCTCGATTTTTCCGGAATGCTCGTCAAGGATTGAATGCGTTGTGGCGTGCTGCGCGGACTGCTCCTGCGCCATTGAGCGCACCTCGCTTTTCAGGCCTTCGCCCCGCACTTCAGCGCCTTCATCAAAATCTTCTTCCGGGCCTTCCGCGCCGGTTTCTTCTTCACCGGATTCGCCGGTTTCATCTAAGTCGCCATCACCGGTTTCAGCCGCGTTTCCCGCGGCGCGCCGGCTCGGAACGCCTTTCGCCTCGCCTAAAACCCTTTCAATCTCCTGCGCTGAAAGGTTTATTCCCTGCAGCGTGGCCCTTATAGTGGCGTCATCCACGCCCGAGGAAAGCATTCTCTTAACGGTCTGCATTACCACTTCATTTGAAACCATTCAAAAAACCTCTTTCAGCTTCCAAAACCGCATAACTGCTTCCAAAAGTGTATATGTTAGGCAAATTTATATATATTAATTTAGCCCATAAGTTGTAAAATGCCTATATTCAAGATTTCCGAAGGCCCCTGGGAAAGGCTTTTTGAGGGAAAATTCCAGGAGCACGACGTCGAATTTTACATGAACCCCGCGAAAATAATGATGGTCGTTGTTTTCGAGAAAAAGCTGGACAGGGTTGAGGGCGCCATAATTGAATTGTACAAGGTTTTCCATTCAATCGGGGAGGCGGAATCCTTTACCGAGACACTGCCGCGCGAAGTGCTTCTTGTGACAAAGCACGACGAGAAGCAGACAATGAAGTTCCTGCTGCTAGGGAGCAAGCCCTCTTACGTGAAGTGGACGGAGCAGGAATTCATCAAAGAGGTTGATTCGCTTATCAAGAGGCTGCTCACCTCATCAAAGATGATCAAGGACGTTTCAAAGGCTTACGAGCTCACGCTCGAGGAAATAGCCGAGGCCTCTCCCGAGGTGCAGAGCGCGTTCTTCACCCAGCCGATGATGGTTCCGCTGCTTTCAACTTCCTCGCACTTCGCTCCGGGAGAAGAGCCAAGCCTCAAGGGAATCACAAAGGGCGAAATAGTTTTGGGAATGACGCGCGACAGGAAAAAGGTTGTCGAGCCTTTCGCGTTTTTCACAAAAGTTTTCGTGAGCGGCGGCGAGCCAAAGGACAGGGATCACGTGCTGCGCATAATCACCGAGGGGGCGCTGCTTTCAGGCATAACCTCAATAATTTTTGACTGGCACGGCAGTTTTTCAGGGATAGGCGAGGCGGGCAGGAATTCCGAAGACCTGCAGAAGTACGAGGTGAACATTGACGCCTTGGGGTTTCCGGCGAAAAGTTTTATTCCGGGGGAATCGTTCAGAATTGACTTAAACCTTTTAAGCACGGAAGGGTTTGCCGAGCTTTTAGGTGCCGGGGAGAAAAACTTCCCGAAAATCCTTGCAACGGTCATTTCAAGGGAAAAGGTTTCCTCCATGCAGCAGCTCATCGAAAAAATTTCCGAGTTCAAGCAGTCCGAGGAATTCACGGAGTTCGAGGTCCTTAAAACCGCGAGGATAATGAAGCTTGCCGACATCATGTACCCGGGGCTTTTCGGCGGCCCGAACCCGATTGAGGAAATAGTGAGCAAGGGCAACCAGAGCATCGCGCGCGCCTCGCTCATGCAGTTTTCACCGCTTGATGAAAGGCCTGCGCTGCTTCTCGGGCATTCATTGTTGAAGGGAATTGTTGAATTTTTCAGGAAAGCCGGAAAAACTTCCTCGCTCAGGGCGCTTTTAGTGATTCCGGGGGCCCAGAAACTGATTCCGAGCGACAGTAAAGGGCTTGTGGTGAAAGAAATGCTTGAAATGCTGAAGCAGGCGCCCGATTACGGCTGCATTTACGCGCTCGCAACAGCGCACACGATTGATGTTGACGAACAAGCGAGGAACGACGCGACCGCGAGCATCAACATCGTGAGCGGCAACGACATCAGCGTGCAGCTGAAAAACAGGAAAGCCTACCGCGTGCTTGCAAGGCCTGCGCTGAGCAGGGAGTAGTTGGGAGCTGACCGCAAAACAAGAAATTATTTTTTCTTCTTCCCTTTCGCGCCCGAAAGCTTTTCGGAAACAATCTCTTCAACATCTTTTAACTTCACGAATTCCAGGGGGTTGATTGAGTCAATGACGTACTTCATTTCCTGCACTTCCTCCGCCTTGGAGTAGTTTTGCTTCACGTACTCCAATTCGGATTGGAGCCTCGCGATAGCCTCGGAATTTGAGGAAAGCGTCTTGCTTAAGGATTCAAGCTCCGGCGCGATGGAGGAAGAGCCAATGTTCTGGCCCTGGAAGCCCTGCCCCTGCAGCGCCTTCAGCTTCCTGTTCAAAACCAATAAGTTCCTGCTCAGGATTTTCTCGTTGCGGACGATGTATTTAAGCTTCTGCGAAATGACGAGGATGCTGCTGTTCAGCGCCCTAATGTCCGCATTGATGCCTGAAAAAATGCCCTGCGCCTTGCCCGAAATTTTCGGGCCCTTTTCGTCCTGCTGCGCCTCCCTCTGAACCCTTTGGTGTGCCGGCACTCAAACGCCCCGCATAAAAACTTTTTCAGTAAAATTATATGCATGTCCGCTAATAAGCTTTTTGGAATTCTGCTGGATTGCGGCTATAAAACCTCTGAAAACGGGGAATCGGTGATACAGCTTTACATCGCAACCAATGCCGGAATTGAACGCGTTGAAGACCCTGAATTCAGGCCCTATTTTTATGTGCTCAGCAAAAACCCCGAAAAAACCGTGAAAGAGCTTGAAAGCCATGACTTCGGCGAGGGCGTGAAGGCCTTGAGGGCTGAGAAGAGCCCGAAAAAAAACGCGGAAAACGCGGTGAAAGTATTTTTCAGGAACACGCAGGAGCTTGTGAAAGCGCGGGATTTGGTGAAAGACGTTGAAGGGGTCATTGAAAAGCGTGAATATGACATTCCTTTCGCGAACAGGTATTTGATTGACAAATCATTGAAGCCGATGGCTGAAATCGAGGCGGTTGCGGAAAACGGAATTGTGAAGGAAGCGCGCTCAACCGGCAAAAAAACAAGGGAGTTGAGGCTTGCGTCAATAGACCTTGAAACCTATTCTCCGGGAAGGTTTTCCGACGCAACGAAAGACCCAATCCTTATGGCGGTGATTGCATCACCTGAAAAATCCTTTGTATACACTTACAAAAAAACTTCCGCAAAAAACGTGAAGGTTTTCTCCGGGGAAAAGGAAATGCTTCAGGCTTTTTTCACTGATTTGCGCGCGCTTAAGCCCGATGTGATTGTCACTTACAACGGCGACAGCTTTGATTTGCCTTACCTCAAGACGCGCTGCGACAGGCTCAGGATTGAATGCGATTTCGGCTTCGGAAGCGTGAGGGTCGTGAAGCGCGGGCTTTACAACGCGGCGGAGCTTAACGGCGTGCAGCACTTCGACGCCTTTCAGGTGCTGAAATTCATGGCGCGCATCGGCGCGGTGAGCCTCATGAAATTCGACCTTGAAAACGTTTCCGAAAAGGTTTTCGGCAAGCCGAAGGAAAAAGTTCCCGCCGCTGACATCAACAAATCCTGGGACGCCGGAACGATTGACAAGGTTGTTGAATACAACCGCGAGGACGGTGAAGTGACATTAAAGCTCGCGGAAGAGTTCATGCCTTTAGAGGTTGAGCTGTGCAAAATGCTGGGCTGGACGCTTTACGAGACAACGCGCGCGAGCTCTTCGCAGATGGTTGAGCAGCTGCTCATCACGAAAAGCTTTCAGCAGGGCTCTTTGATTCCGAACAGGCCTTTAGAGTCGCAGATTACGGAAAGGCAGGAGCAGACTTATGAAGGCGGCTTCGTGAAAGAACCCTTGGCCGGCCTGCATGAAAACATCGCGGTATTGGATTTCAGGTCACTGCACCCGAGCATAATGATTGCGCACAACATCGGCCCCGAAACACTGAAATGCCCGCATGAGGAGTGCAGGAAAGGGAAAAACGTTTCACCGGACGACGACTGGTTCTGCCAGAAAAATAAGGGTTTCCTTTCCGGAATACTTGAGGAAATCCTTTCGAAAAGGATTGAGCTGAAAAGCCAATTGAAAACCCTTGAAAAAGGCACGCATGAATACCGAACGATTAAGGCACGGCAGCACGCACTGAAAATATTGCTGAATTCACATTATGGTTACCTTGGCTACCCGCGGAGCAGGTGGTATTCACGCGAGAGCGCGCGCGCAATAACCGCGTGGAGCAGGCAGTACATCCAGAAAGTGAATGAGCGGGCTGAAAAAGAGGGCTTCAAATCGCTTTACTCTGACACTGATTCCGCTTTCCTCATAATACCGAAAGGGTTGGGCGAGAAAGAGGTCAAGGAGTTCGTGAAAAAAGTGAATGATTCCCTGCCTGAAGCCATGGAATTAGAGTTTGAGGGAATGTTCAGGCGCGGCATTTTCGTCACGAAAAAAGAGGGCGGCGCCGCGAAGAAAAAGTACGCGCTCATAGATTTCAGCGGAAACCTGAAAATCGTGGGCTTTGAATACGTGAGGCGCGATTGGGCATCCATTGCGAAGGAAACGCAGAAAAAAGTCATTGAAGCGGTGCTCAAGGAAGGCAACGCCGAGAAAGCGGTTGCAATAGCGCGCGAAGTGATAAGCAACCTCAAAGAAGGGAAAACGCCTAAAAAAGAGCTCGTGATAATGACGCAGCTGAAGAGGAGGCCTGAAAAATATGACGCCATCGGCCCGCACGTGGCAGCCGCAAAAAAAGCGATTGAGCGCGGGAAAGACATTGATGTGGGAAGCATTTTAGGGTTCATAGTGACCAAGGGCTCCGGCAAAAGCATTTCGGAAAAAGCGGAGCTCGAGGAATACGTTCAGGAAGGAAACTATGACGCGGATTACTACATCGAGCACCAAGTCATTCCCGCTGTCATTAAAATAATCCGCGAACTCGGATTTGAAAAAGAGGATTTAATCCACGGCGGAAAGCAGAGCTCCTTGTTCAAGTTCACGTGAAAACAAGGTAAAAAAAACGGGTTTTGGGGCTAGCAAACCATTTTAAAGCGGTTCAGGGGAAAAAATTTAGGTGGATTTATGGAGAAAGAAACTGTTGCCGCGTACAAGAAAGCCGGCGAAATAACCAAGGAAATGCAGGAACTCGCGCGGAAAAAGCTTAAAGTGGGCTCAAACCTTTTTGAGTTCGCGGAAGAAACCGAGGGCGCGATTAAAAAAAAGGGCGGCTTCCCCGCTTTCCCCATCAACCTTTCAAGGAACAATGTTGCGGCGCATTACACTCCCGCATTCAATTCCAGGGACGCTGTTGAAGGAAATGACGTGATTAAAGTGGATATTGGGGTGCACGTGAAAGGATTCATAGCTGACTCCGCTTTCACGATGGATTTTTCGGGAAAGCACGCTAAAATGGTGAAGGCTTCAGAGGAAGCGTTGGAGGAAGCGGTGAAGCTCGTGAAGGAAGGCGCGCTTGTCGGTGAAATCGGCGGGAAAATAGAGGGCAAAATCAAGGGCTTCGGCTTCAAGCCGATACAGAATTTGAGCGGCCACGGCGTTGGAGAATTTGACGCGCACACCGCGCCCTCAATACCTAATGTTGGCTCGAAAAATTCGCAGGTTTTGGAGGACGGGATGGCGATAGCGATTGAGCCTTTCGCAACCGATGGCCAAGGGTTTGTGAGGGAAGGCTCGCAGGTCGAAATATTCCAGGCGAACGAGGCCAGGCCTGTAAGGAATGCGGACGCGCGGAAAATCCTTGAATTCATCAATGAAACCTATAACGGGCTGCCTTTCGCTGAGCGCTGGATTCAGCGTGAAATGCCGAAAATGGGCGAGTTTTCGCGCAAAATAGGGTTAAGGGAATTAATGCTGAAAAAGTGCATCACGACCTTTCCTTTGCTGAAGGAGCAGGAAGGGAAAACCGTTACGCAAACCGAAACAACCCTCCTTTTAAACGAGGGCAAAGTAATCCGTTTGCTATAAAACAACCTTTTTCTTTCTCTTGAAAAGAGAAAGCAAAAAGGTTGAACAAAAAGAAAGAGAAGCGGTTTTAAACTCTTTTCAGGGCTTTTTCTTTTGGTACGGCTTTTCTTTTTCAAAGAAAAGAAAAAGGCTGGCTCCCATCGTCTAACGGATAGGATAAAAGCTTGCGGTAACCCTTTTCTTCCGCTGGAAGAAAAGCGTTAACGGAAAAGGGTTGCAACTAGCTTTTGATCAGGGTTCGATTCCCTGTGGGAGCGCTTTTCAATAGCTTAAGTTTGTTGTAAGAAGAAAGGCAAGGGCGGAAATTTTATTAATTGCTTTAAATAAGAGTTTAATATGTTTAAGGAAAAATTGATTTATGATCAAGAAAAATATTTGAAGTTAAAACGAGTACATGGAAAAGTTGACCTGTACTTCAATCTAAAAAATAATTCAAACGAGCAAAGAGGTCATGCAGTTATTATAAGCGGTGCAGGGGCTTATAGCACAATTTCATTACCCAAAATTTTACGCCCTTGCGACGGGATTGACTGTACTTTTACAATAGGATGCGATGGGATTTACCTTAATTTTGAGAACCAATCATGGAGATTTTAGATAAAAATATGTGCAGGGGGGAGGATTCGAACCTCCGAAGGCGCTAGGCCACACGGCCCTAAACCGTGCACGTTTGACCACTTCGTTACCCCTGCAAAAAACGGGGTTCAGGCTTTTCTGAAGCCTTAAACCAGTATATGGCTTGAAATGTATTTAAATCATCTCGGCAGGAAGCCTTTCGCGTGCCTTAAAACAATTGAGGGGTC
>DASRUO010000078.1:0-3368 GCA_035655375.1 archaeon
TTCGGCGTGGGTGCGGCAGGAATTTATGTGCCGGCCATGAAAAAGCAGGAGGGCTTTGATTGAAGGAATTCAGCCTTGATTTGCAGATGCACGGTTCTTTTGCCGGAGGGGTGAGCAAAAACATGTCAATTCCCGTGATGGCGGGGCAAGCAAGGCTCAAGGGCCTGAATGTTCTTGTGGCAGCGGACGTTCTGCACAAACAATGGCTCGGGCACGTGAAGCAAAACCTCCGCGAGGATTCAAACGGCGTTTACACTGATTTGGCGGCAAACTGTTCCTTCATAGTGGGCGGGGAAATCGAGGACAACAGGCGCATACACCACCTTTTCTACCTCCCAAGCCTTGAAAGCGCGGAAGAGCTGAGGGAAAAGCTCCTTCCATTTGGAAACCTTGACTGCTCACTGTGCGGAAGGCCTAAATTAAGGCTCAGCGCGGAACAGTTCGCGGAAAAAGTTTTTGAAGCCGGGGGCATTTTCGGGCCGGCGCATTCATTCACGCCTTACACCGGCATTTACGCTTTCCACGATTCACTGAAGGACGCTTATGGCCCAATGCACAAGGAGCTTAATTTCATTGAATTGGGTTTGAGCGCGGACTCCTATTTTGCGGACTTGATAAAGGAAAACCATTCCTACGCGTTCCTCACGAGCAGTGACGCGCACAGCCCGTGGCCGCACCGCATCGGCCGGGAATTCAACCGCATCAGAATGGCTAAGCCGGATTTTGCGGGGCTGAAAAAGGCGGTGAAGGAAAAAGATGAAAAACTCATCACGCTTAATGCGGGATTGGACCCGCGCGAAGGCAAATACCACTGCACCGCGTGCAATTCATGCTTCGCGAAATACTCGCCGCAGCAGGCGGAAAAAAATTCGTGGAAGTGCGTGAAATGCGGGGGCCAGATAAAGCGCGGCGTGCGCGACAGGATTGCCATGCTCGCGGATTTTGAAAAGGAAACGCACCCAAAATTCAGGCCGCCTTACATGCATCTGCTGCCGCTCGCGGAAATAATCCAGCTTTCGCTGAAAGCGCAGAGCCCGATGGCGAAAAAAGTGCAGGAGAAATGGAGGAAATTTGTTGATGTTTTCGGAAACGAAATTTTTGCGCTCGTGGACGCGCAGGAAAAAGAATTGGAAGAGGTTGATGCCGCGGTTGCGGAAAAAATAGTGGCATTCCGCAAAGGATTGGTGCTTTACATTCCCGGCGGCGGCGGGAATTACGGAAAGCCGATAATCTGCGGCTCGAGGGAAGAATTTGAAAGGAAGAAAATAGAATTAAGGGACGAGCTCGCGGGAATTTCTGATAATGCGGTGCAGAAAAAGCTGGGGGAGTTTTAATTAAAGAAAATCATTAGCCTTTTTTTCTTATCCAACAACACGCCATCAAAACTTGTAAGTCCTGTCCTTTTTCCGCTCAATCCTAAATAACTCTATTAGTTTCTCTTTCCACTCAACATCATAAATGACCCTTATCGGCCCAATTCTAATTCTATAACGGTTGGGAAAACCTGAAACTTTTGCAACATCATAAGAGCCCGCGGGAACGGGGTTAATTTTCAGTTCAAGAAACAATTCAAATAATCGGCGCTTCATCTTCCCGTCAAGGTGTTTAATCTGCTTTTCTATCTTCTTCGAAGATTTAATGGCAAATGACAAGAGGGTCACTCACTCAAAATAGCGAACAGCTCTTTTTCGCCCAAATAAGAGCCAGAGCGTATTTCCTTCTTGGCCTTTTCAATGCCAGCCAATTCCTTGGGGGACAATTTAACTTCAGGAATTGACTGTTTTTTCTCCAGCCTTTTTAGCCTGGAATCTATATTCTCAAGTTTTTTCAGAACCTTCTGCAAAGAAACACTTTTTCCATTAGCCACTTTTAACACCTTTCAAGCAAATTCTTGCATAATAATAAAATTCGTTTTACCTTAATTTAAACCTAACCGATTCCTTCCTGCAAGAATCCCGGACTTTTTTCTTTTCCGCCATTGGCATGGACCTGAAATGCTGGCGAAAAAAGTTTTAGAGGCAGATTTGTGCATGGTTCACCGCACATAGCTCAGGCCCGAGGGCGTGTCGTCCTGCTGGTTTTCGAACTGTTTCGTGAGCGCGGAAAAGGCTTTCTCTATTTCCTGCGCTTCTTTTTCCATCCTTTCCATCTCTATTTTGAAGCCGTACTTTTTAATCAGCAGCTCAAGGATTTTCTTCGCCGCACCCGGGTCGCCGTAAACAAGCCTTGAATTTGTTTCGCCCATGAGGCAGGAAGCCTCAATGCCTTCCTCTTTCGCGAGGCCCAAAAGCAGGCCTGCGGCGCCGCTTATCAAACCGACGGGCCTGTCAATGACGGCGCCCAGCTTTTTCCATTCCTCAAGCTTTTTCTTTTCGGTTGACGCCACAATGACTTTCGGCTCTGACTGCATCCTCTTGTCGCCCACGTTTATTCCGGCGAGCGTGCAGATTTCCTTCAGGCCGCGGGATTTCAGCGCGGCAAGGATTGAGGACGAAAACTCGTAATGCTCCTGCGCCCCGAACCTCATGTCAAGCGAGGGCTGCACGGGCCCCGCAAGGAAAAGGTAATCGGAATCGTTGAAGCGGAAATAAAAAATGCCGTCCTTGATGAGGTCGACAACGCCGTTTTCAGTGTGGACGCTGGGAGGGAAAGAATCGGAAACTATTTCCGCGACCTTTTCCGCCTTGAACTGTTTCAGCATGTAATCCACGCAGATTTTCCCGACAAGGCCTATTCCGGGCAGGCCCGTGAAGAGCACCGCGTTCTTGAGCTTTTTGTCCTTGAGAAATTTCACTTTCGTGTTCATGAAGCCTCAACCTTCTCGAATTCCGCCTTGCCGCCGAAAGGGGCGATTTCGGAAATGATGCCGTCGGAAATGCTTTTCAGCGACTTTTCAGCGGACTTGAAGTCGTGCGAGGACACTTTTAAAACGTATTTTCCGGAGCCCTCGTAAAGGATTTCGGCCTTTTTCCCCGCCTTTTTCAGGGCCGCGAGAAGCGCTTTTTTCAGCGTTTCAACGCCTGAAGGCCCCGGCACTGAAATGAGCAGCCTTCCCTTGACGGTTTTCACCTGCACCTCGAAGTTTTTTTCCACTATTTCAATGAGCTGGGCAATCCATTTTTTCTGAACGCCTTTCGCGGCGCTTTCCCCGTTCACGAGAATGGCGTTGAACGCGTCGAACAGCGAATCATAACTTTCAAGCAGGGGCTCGGCAACCTCGGCCCAGGCATTTTCCGGCTTTTCCTTCATGTTGGAGGCAAGCATTTCAATGAGCTTCTGCGCCCTTTTCACCTGCTTGTATTCCTCGATTCTCTTCCTCTGCGCGTTCGGGGAAATCTTTGTAAGCGAAATGTCCACATGGTTTTTGC
>DASRUO010000079.1:0-2156 GCA_035655375.1 archaeon
AAGGCCGAAATGCTGGCTTAATGCGCGCGCGATTGATGTCGCGAGCGCGGTGCTCGCCCCAACACCTGAAGCTGCCTTAAGGTTTCCTGAAAGAGTTAT
Organism: archaeon; assembly: GCA_035655375.1. Taxonomy (GTDB): domain Archaea; phylum Iainarchaeota; class Iainarchaeia; order Iainarchaeales; family Iainarchaeaceae; genus DASRUO01. The sequence continues at coordinate 100 of DASRUO010000079.1, forward strand.
TTTCAGCGGCGTTTTTTCAGGGTTGATTTTGAAATGCTTTATAATCGCTTTCATTTGCCTTTCAATTTCTTCTTTCTTTGTTTCCTTATAATCTTCCACCGCAGGCCTGTTATCTACAAGTTCAACGCCTTTCACTCCCGGTTCAACCACTGCAAGTGTATAATCCGAAACCGCTGAAGCTATTCCCGGAAGGCCGTAAACAATGAAGTGTTCCCCGAAGAGAATCACTTTGCCATAACCCGTGCCTTTCGCAGCCATACCAAATACTTCCAATTAAGACAATAAAAGCCTTTTTTAAGGCCTTATTCCCGCCTTGACCTTGAACGTTTTGAACCCGAGCTTTCCGCACTCTTTCGCGACATCTTCCTGCAGCTCTTTTTCCGGCGTCAAGGCTATCACGTTCCCGCCAACGCCCGCACCTGTGAGTTTTGCACCCACTGCCCCGGCGCTGAGGCTTGCCCCAATTATTTTTTCAAGGCTGCTTGAGCTCACGCCCATTTTCCTGAGCAGTTCCTGGTTTTCATTCATGAGTGCGCCCACTTTTTCCCAGCGTTTCCCATCAATTTCTTTCCTAGCTTTCGGGGCAAGTTCAGAGTATTCCGAAAAAATTTTTTCAAATTCTCCGGAATTTTCATTCTTTTGTTTCCTTACCTTGGCTATAAGTTCCGCGGTGTCGTTTATTATGCCGGTGTCAATAAGCACAACCCTCACGGGCTCAGGAATTTCCAGCCGCTCAATGATGTTTTTCTCCGCTTTCCTGAACCAGAGCATTCCCCCGAAAGTTGAAACGGTGTTGTCAATGCCGCTCGGGTTTGAGTGGAAAACCTTTTCAACCTCAAAAGTTATGCGGTTTATTTCCTCATTATCCAATCCAAGTTTGAACTCTTCGCTCAAGCACCTCAGTATTGAAACGCCCAACGCCGCGCTCGAGCCCATCCCGCCCATGAGGCTCATGTTTGTTGAAAGCTTCAGCCGGAAGTTTTTTTCCTTCACGCCGGTTTCCCGCAGCACAACGCCTAAAACCTGGTCCAGCTTTTTGGTTTCATCCTCGCCGAACCTTACAATTTCCCTGGTTACAAGGTCGTTGGCGATTATTCCGCCGGAAGTTTTCTTTTCATAAGTGCAGGTTGTGTTGAGTTCTATTGAAGCCGCTATCCCCGGCAGGCCGTAAACAACGAAGTGTTCGCCGAACAGAATCGCTTTGCCGTAGCCTACGCCTTGTGAGTGCATATGATTTACTAAAAAATACGGGCAAAGTCTTTAATGGTTGTTTCATTTTCTGTGAATGTCATGTTTCAAATTCCTAGGTTTTTTGGCTTCCATCTCGGGCAAAGCGGCTTTCCTTTTTCCGAATTCCGCCAAAAAAGCTTTTGTTTTCTTGTTCAGCACTAAAAATTCCGCGGGATATGCTGAAAGGTTAACCTCAACTTTATGCCCTGCCCCATTTAAAATTTCGGCGGCATTAACCATCAAGTCCAAGTCTTCTCTTACCAACCGTCTATCAAAACGGCCCGACTGTTTGAAACGCCTGGCGGCATCGCGTAAACTTCCTTCAACTATCTGGAACACAGGCAACTCTTTATTCTGAACCGCCTGAAATATGTGCGGCTTTCCGAGTTCATTCAAAATTTTAAGTTCGTCCCGCATTATTGTCTCTATTTGTGGCAGTAATCTTAATTTTTCAACGTTGACTCCTTTTTTCCCGTAAATTTCCGCGAGCGTGTTTAATAAAAAAACCTCTCTGAATGAATTGCCCAACGAACTTATATTTGATTGAATCCCGCCCGGATCCCTATTTATTCGTTGTATTTCTTCAATTTTCTCCCTGGCGCGGCGTTGAAGCATGCCCGGAGAAAGAGCGAAAAAATCGTTTCGCATTCTAAGCCACATACGATATTCGGATGGTTGCACCATTCACACAACCTTGAACTTGTACCCGTACGCGATGGCGCCTTCCGGGTGTTCGTCCGCGATTTTCCTGAAAACTTTTTTCACTTTCGCGCCGATTTTAACCTTTTCCTTTTCAGAGTCAACTATTTGCGCGAGAATCCTCACGC
>DASRUO010000080.1:0-3390 GCA_035655375.1 archaeon
TTCCGGCAAAGGGATGATGAATTTCCCGCCGTTTTTAATAAAGCCGTCCTCTTTCTTAATTATTGTTTCCGTGTAACCGCCGTAAGCCAGCAGAAGCGCATAATCAGGGTTTTCTTTCCTGAACCTGTCCACAGATGTGATTGGTATGTGCGTGCCAGGCGTGAACTTGCCCTGCCTCAGAGGGGAATCATCCACAATATAATCCAGGATATCCGTGCCTATTTTGCAGTAATTCAATAAAGTGTTGCCGCGCGCGGGCGCGCCATATCCTGCAATTGTTTTGCCTTCAGATTTCAGTGAGCGCAAAAGTTTTACGAGTTCTTCCCTGCGCTTCCAGGCCTTTTTTCCGAATTCAGCGTATGTTTCAAGCCTGTCAAGGCCGCGCTTTTTTTCCTCTTCCAGGAGTTCTTGCACCGCGGCTTTAACCTTTCTTTCTGAATTGCCGCAGTAAACGCGTATGGAGCCGCCGTGGGTCTTGATGCGCCTTGCGTCGAACACCTGCAGGCCGTACTTTCCCAGAAAAGGGATGAGGGGGTGCAGGGAGTAATAACATAAATGCTCGTGGTAAATGTCATCAAACTGGAGTTTTTCAACCGTGTCAAGGAGATAATGGTTTTCGAAAACGAAAACCCCGTTTTCCTTGAGCAAGGCCTTTATCCCCCTGAGTATTTCGTCAAGGTCGTCAATATGCGCAAACACGTTGTTGGCGACAACAATGTCCGCCTTCCCTGATTTTTCCGCAATGCCGCGGGCCACCTTTTCGGTGAAGAAATCATTTATAGTTTCCAGGCCCATCTCATTCGCCATCTTGGCTATATTTTGCGCAGGCTCAACACCTATTGCCTTTACGCCACACAATTCTTTGAGCGGCTTAAGCATCATGCCGATGTTGGAGCCGATTTCCACCGCAAGCGACTTGCCATTCAGCCCGAATTCGGCTGTTATCTCCTTTGCATACTCAGTGAAATGCGGGGAAAGAACCGAGTGCGGCGCGTAAAGGTATTGCGAAAAAAGTTTGCCCTTAGGGACCACGTCAAGCACCTGCACAAGCGCGCAGTTTTTGCAGAAGTGAACCCCAAGAGGAAAATAGTCCTCTTTTTCCGCAAGCTGTTCCCTGGTTAGGAATTTTCCCGCCAGCGGCTGTGGGCCGAGTTCCAGGAATTTGTGCAGGTCCCTGCTCTTGCAGAGCCTGCAGTTATCCCTTTTCATAGCAATCAACCGCGGTCGCCATTTCCGGTATGATATTTCCGCCCGCAAGCTTGCAGAGCCTGCAGTTATCCATTTTCATAGTAATCAACAGTCCTTGAGATGCCTTCCTGAATTGATGTGCTTGGCTCAAAGTGCAGCCTTTCCCTGATTTTTTCAATGCTCGCGGCCATGTGCTTCATTTCCCCGGCACGCTCTTTCTCACGGATTATTTTAGGCTCCTTTTTCATTTTGCCCGCGATGGTGCTGATTAATTCGCTTATCGAGGCGCTCCGGTTCATTGCAACATTGAACGCCTCCCCCAGCACGGAAGCGCCGCTTGCGCCTGCCGCGAGAATGTTTGCCTGCACGACATCTGCGACATAGGTGAACGGCCTCGTGCTGCTGCCGTCGCCGTAAATGGTTATCGGTTCATTAGCCCTGATTTTCTGGATAAAAGTGTTCACAACACCGACATTGACCGCCTGCCTCGGACCGTAAACGCTTGCATAACGGAAAATAATCACGGGAAGGCCATACTGGCGGTGCCACAGCCTGCAGTATTCCTCGCAGGCGTACTTGCTTACGCCGTAAGGGTTTGAAGGCTTAATCTCTGATTCCTCGGTGCTTTGCGGCTCATTGGGGTTGCCGTACACCGCAATGGTTGAAGCCATGATGAACCTCTTGGCATTGTTTTCAGACGCCCATTTCAGCATATTTAAAGTGCCGTATGCATTGGTCAGCAGGTCTTCGCGCGGCTGCTTTACGCTGAAGACCATCTTTTTTCCCGCGTGGTGGAACACGCAGTCAATATTTTTGAAAGCCATTTTTGCAGGGTCTTCGGCTTTTGTGATGTCCCCCTCAAAAAAATGGAAATTCGGGTTGCCAATGAAGCCCGACATGTTGCCTTTGTTGCCTGTCGACAGGTTGTCAAATCCTACAACTTTCCAGCCCTCGGATAAAAGCCTCTCGCACAAATGCGAGCCTATAAAGCCCGCGCAGCCCGTCACAACCCCTTTTTTGCCCATAAACACCAGCCCAAAAAATCCGTCACCGAAAATCTTTTAATACCCTTAAAACCTCCGCGTTGCATGCGTCCCGCGTGTATTTGGCTTTGATTATTCCTGCATTTTTTTCGCCCTTGAGCCTGAACTGGCTGAAGTTTTCCAGTATTTTTTCAAGGTTTTCCGCCAGCCCTTTCCAGCGGCTTGACTGGAAACCGACATCGTTCTCCGAAAAAAATTTTCTGAAACTCTCATTGTTTGCGGGGGTTTTAACGGCGACGGGAAGGCCGCAGGCCATGTATTCAAGTATTTTGACGGGCACCGCAAGCAATTCAAGCCCATCTCCCCAGAAATCAATTCCCATGTCCGCCGCTGAAATGTACCGGTAGACATCTTTGTGGGGGATGTTTTTAACAAGCCTGAAATTGCCTTCAAGGCCCAGCTGTTTCACCGCGGATTCAATTTCCGCAATGCGTTTCAGGGCAATGGCGGTTTCATCGGAAGCTATCACAAACAGCATTACCGCGGAAGTTTTTTTTATTACCGGGGCTGTTTCCCTGAGAAAATCCGTGCAGGGCTCATCGCCGAGGCCGCCAAGGTAAATGAGCACCCTGCAATTAATTCTTATGCCCAATTTTTTGCGGATTTTTCTGCCTTCAGCAGGGTCCGCACGCACAACTTTTGTGTCAACGCCGTTAGGCGCGACCAAAATCCTGCTTTCAGGGAGAGAGTACTTTTTTTCAAGCCACTTGCCGATGGTTGAATCAAGCACAAGTATTTTGCCGGAATTTTTGTGGACAAGCATCTCCATTAATGCATAAATGCGGAACTTTGCGCTTTCTTTTTCCATGACGCCGAGCTTTGCCGCCGTCTGCGTAAAAATATCCTTGGAGTCAAGGATAAACTTTTTTCCCTTCAGTTTGCACATGAGCATTGCAAAAAAAGCGTGGCTTACCGGCGGGGAAGTGCCGATTAAAACATCAAAATCAGCTTTCCAGAGCAGCCTGAGCAGGCCGGAAATTCCAGGATACCTGACAATGTTTTCCTGCGGTTTCAAGCCACCGCGCTCAGGGGAAAATATGGATACCTCGTTGCCTTTTGAGGCAAAATAATCCGAAAAACTGTTCACGCGCACGATTGCAGCGCCCTTTTCAGGGTTCGCGTACGGGGCCACGATGCATATCTTCATTCCGCATCCCTC
>DASRUO010000081.1:0-2618 GCA_035655375.1 archaeon
AACCTCCACAAGAGCAAGCGTCGCGGAAGCGTTTCCAGAGAGGTGCTGCTTCGCCATCGCGCCCAAATCAAAGTCAGCGATGTTGTCGCCGTTCAGCATGAAAAACTCCTCATCAAGCATTTCCTCGGCGTTTTTCAGCGCGCCGCCCGTGCCGAGAGGCTCTTTTTCAACAGCATATTTTATGCCTGCGCCGAATTTTTTTCCGGAGCCGAAAAATTCCTCTATTTTCTCGTGCATGTAGCCTATTGAAAGGATTATTTCCTCAACGCCGTTTTCCGCCAGAAGCTCAACCGAGTATTCAAGAATGGGCTTGCCGTTCACCTTCACAAGCGGCTTCGGGATTGAATGGGTTAAAGGCCTAAGCCTCTCGCCTTTCCCGCCCGCGAGCACGAACGCCTGCCTTACCTTCATGCAATAAACTGGGCACGGAGCAGTTAAATATTTATTTCATTAATAGAGGGCCGAGTTTTTGTACCAATGTGTTTTAAAACAACCCCTCACATAATTTTCTTTACATTAACCGTTTTCTTTTTTTTATAAAGGGGCTTAGGGAATATGAGGATTGCCATAATAGGGACAGGCTATGTCGGGCTGGTAGCGGGCGCGTGCTTCGCGGATTTGGGCAACAGCGTTGTCTGCGTCGACGTTGACGCGAAAAAAATAGCTTCCCTGCGGAAAGGAATCATCCCGATTTACGAGCCCGGCCTTGAAGGGGTTGTGAAAAAAAACATCGCGGAAAAGCGCATTTCATTCACAACGGATTCAGCCAAGGCTATGAAGGATTCGGAAATAATCTTCATCGCGGTGGGGACGCCGCAGTCGGCAAACGGCGAGGCGGACCTGAAATACGTTTTCAAGGCCGCGGAAACAATTGCCAAAAATCTGAACAGCGAAAAAATCGTGGTGATTAAAAGCACCGTTCCAGTGGGAACCACAAGGAAAATTACGGCGCTGATAAAAAAAATTTCCGGCAAAAGCGTTCCCGTGGTTTCAAACCCCGAATTCCTGAGGGAAGGCTCGGCCGTGAAGGATTTCCTCGAGCCGGACCGCGTTGTGATAGGGTCTGAAAATGCGAAAGCCGGCGAGGCCGTGAAAAGCCTTTACGCCCCGCTGAATTGTGAAATCCTCATTACGGGCGCTGAAAGTTCCGAGCTGATAAAGTACGCCTCGAACGCCTTCCTCGCCACGAAAATTTCATTCATCAATGAGGTTGCAAACCTTTCCGAAAAGGCCGGCGCCGACGTTTCAGAGGTCGCGAAAGGCATGGGCCTTGACGCGCGCATCGGGAAGCATTTCCTGAACGCGGGCTGCGGCTATGGCGGAAGCTGTTTCCCGAAGGATGTGAAGGCGCTGCAGCACATCTCAAAAAAGGCGGGCTATGATTTCAGGATACTCCGCGAGGTTGAAAAGGTCAATTCAGCGCAGAAAACCGTTCCTTTCGAAAAGCTGAGGAAAGAGTTCGGCTCCCTGAAAGGCAAGAAAATCGCCGTGCTAGGCCTTTCATTCAAGCCGAACACGGACGACATGCGCGAGGCGAGCTCCGTTGAAATAATAGGGAGCCTTGTGAAGGCAAAGGCGAACGTTGTGGCAGTTGACCCGGTTGCGTGGAAAAACGCCGAGGAAATAATCAAGGGCGTGAAGTTCTCGGATTCGGCTTACGAGGCCGCGGAAGGCGCAGATGCCATTGTCCTTGCCACCGAGTGGAACGAGTTCCTCGAGCTTGACTTTGCCGCGCTTGGCAGGAAGATGAAGTCCAAAATAATCGTTGACGGCAGGAATGTTTACGACAGGGAAAAGTTAACATCCTTGGGCTTCAAGTATATAGGCATTGGAAGGTAATGCGTTGGAAATTTTTTTGCCGGAGGCGATTAAATTGAAAAAAACTTTTTTTCGGGGAGGCGTGATTGAATGAAGGCGCTCATCCTGGCTGCCGGCTACGCGACAAGGCTCTGGCCCCTCACAAAGAACACGCCGAAGCCATTGCTTGAGATAAAGGGCAGGCCGATGATTGAGCACATAATGGGGCACATTTTAGAGCTGAAGGAAATTGATTCGGTCTTTGTGGTCACGAACAGCAAGTTCCACCTCGCTTTCGAGCAGTGGGCCGAATCGTTCAATTCAAAGGTAAAAATAAAAATCATTGACGACCTCACGGCCTCGAATGATGACAGGCTCGGCGCCGTGGGCGACATGCATTACGCGATTCTGGAGGAAAAAATTGATGACGATTTGCTGGTTATTGCCGGCGACAACCTGTTCGAATACAGGCTCAAGGATTTTTACGATTACTTCGCGCAAAAAAAAGCGACGGTGGTCGCGTGCAAGGACATGGTTTCGGCGGATGAAGTGAAGGAAAAATTCGGGGTCGTGGACGTTGACAGGGACATGAAGATAACCGGCTTTGAGGAAAAGCCCGAGAACCCGAAAACTGCGCTGGCTTCAACAGCCTGTTATTTGTTCACGCGGAGCGATGTGAAAGAAATAACGAGGTACATCGAATCAAAGAACCCGCCCGACAACGCCGGCGACTTCATCAAATGGCTTGCAAACCACAAAAACGTTTACGCATTCATTTTCACCGAGAAATGGTTTGACATAGGCTCCTTTGAGAGCCTCGG
>DASRUO010000082.1:0-6046 GCA_035655375.1 archaeon
GCCCTTAAATTCAATATATGCTTTTTCCAGAGGTTCTCTATTTGCTATTGCTCTAATTGCTGCTTTTCCAATTTCCATATCTAATTCGTGTTTAGCTGCTGGCGACCCAGCAAAAACATGGCCCATCACACCCTCATCAATTAGCCCCTTCCTTAGCTGTATTTCAACTAAATCGTGAAAAATCGACCCTCTCGGACCACCCATATGGGACCCTCTTGGATTTGGCATTTTTAAAACTCCATAACAATCAACCTCTTTTAACTATTTAAATGTTTTATTTCCGGTTAATATTTTAAAACAGATAGTAACTACTAATGCTTCACTCCAAAAACATCTTCCTGCCGATTCGGAGAACCGTTGCGCCTTCCTCGACAGCTATTCTGAAATCGTTGCTCATGCCCATGCTCAAATGGTGCAAATTGAGATGCTCCTTGATGTCGTAAAGCTTCTGGAAGCACACGCGCGCCTCCTCAAGGTTTTCCGTGAGCGGCGCGATGGTCATCAAGCCGAGGAATTTCACGTTGTTGTAAGGCAGATTTTTCAGAGTCGTTAAAAGCGATTCAACTTCTTCCGGCTTCATTCCGGATTTCTGTGTTTCACCCGAGGTATTCACCTGCAGGAAAATGCTCTGCACCTTGTCCAAATCCAATGCAGCGTAATGGATTTTCCTCAGCAAATCAAGGCCGTCAACCGAGTGGATGTAATCCGCCATTTCAACAACCTTTTTCACCTTGTTGCTTTGCAAATGGCCGATAAAATGTATTTCCGCGCCCAATTCCTTCAGCTCCGGAAACTTTTCCTCAAGCTCCTGCGCGCGGCTTTCGCCGATGTCCTTGATTCCCGCGGCAACTGCTTCCCTGATTTTTGGAATGGGCTGCCCTTTCGAAACCCCGACAATGGTTATGGTTTCAGGGCTTCTCCGAACCTTCGCGCACGCTTCAGCGATTTCGCGCCTTAGCGTTTCAACGTTTTCCTTTACTCCCATAAAAATAGCATTTGCTGAAAAAGGCTTTTAATGGGCGAAGGCTTCCTTCCTTGCGCCCCTCGCTTCGGCTTTTTCTCTTTTTCCAAGCTCCCTCTCCACATATAAGAGCTGCGAATTCTCTGAGCGCCAGAGCCCGACTTTTGAGGGGTCCGCTTTTTTTTCAATTTCAGCGATTTGTCCGGAAAGCGTTTTCTCAAGGCCCCGGAGTTCACCCGTTTCCATATGCGAGAGGCGTTTCCTCAGGCTAACAACCTCTGTGTCCGTAAACTTCATCACTAAACGCCTGGCCCTGTTCCTGAGCACTCTGCCAAGCTCTGAAAACTTTACTCTTACCGCCATGCTGTTTCCCCAAGAAAGAGTAGTTGAAAGCATTATTTAAGATTCACGTCGGCTTGTAGAACCAGTGCGCCGCCTTCTCGCGGCGGTAGAGCTTCCCGGTTGCACCAGGACTTGCCCCTTTCGGGGGCAAACAAGTTCTCTTTCTTTTTCGTCAACGTTTTTACTTTCTCTTGCAAAGAGAAAGAAAAAGGTTGGCTCGCTGCGCTCGCCGGGGCCATTTAAGTCGGTTTATAGAACCCGTGCTTGGGCGCGTAAATGTCGCCGGATTTTTGCAGCTGGCCTAAAATGTCGCGGACCCTGTCCGCTTCAATGCCGTGCGTTTTGCCTTCGCTGATTATTTCCTCTATTGAAACCGTGTCAACCTTGTCAACGTTTACCTTTTCGCGGATGAAGTTCAAAACCTTCTTCATGTTTGAAAGCATTGTATGGGTTTGACCAGAAGTGATGATGTCAATGTCAATCTTTCCAGTTTCAGGGTCGGTTGCAAGTTCTTCCAGTGAAGCCCTTGTGAGCCTTATCGCGCGTTCCACGTCCTGCCTTTCAACGTCATTGCTCAGGCGCACGCGCGCGGAAGCCTCTGAAAGCCTTATGATGCTTTCAAGCTGCCTGTGCGTTGCGCTGTAAGAGCCCTCCTTCCTGCCCATATCCCTGAGTGAAATGTAAAAATCCGAAATTTCGTTTATGTCCGCATCTGAAAGCACCGGGAAAATGTTCTGCCTCGCGAAAGAAATGTATTTTTTCAGCAAATCTCCTGAAATTTTCGGCGTGATTTTATCCAGCTCTTCATCAAGCTCTTTGTCCTTTTTCCCTATGCCGAGCTTTTTCCTCTGGTGAATCATTTCCCCGGCCCTGTGGCTTTTCAGTATGTGCCTCGCAATCTCCTCGTCCTTTTTCCTGTCCAAAACGTCCCTTATCATGAAAAGCAGGTCAAACCTGCTCACCAGCGTCGGGGGCAGATTCACCTGCTGGAGGAACGGCAGATACGGGTCAAACCTTGAAAACTTCGGGTTCGCGGCAGCAAGCACCGAGGTTTCAGTCTTGAAGGTTGTGACAATGCCTGCCTTTGCAACTGAAATGCGCTGCTGTTCCAAGGCTTCATGCATGGCGCTCCTGTCCTCGGCCTCCATCTTGTCGAATTCATCAACCATCGCCATTCCTCCGGAAGCGAGGACCAAGGCTCCCGCCTTCAAGGTCCAGCCGCCCTCACCGAACTCGTCTTTCACTGCTGTCGCGGAAATTCCCGCGCCGGAAGTGGTTTTTCCCGCAACGTAAATAGATTTCGGCGCGATTGAATCGGTTGCGAGCAGGATTGCGCTTTTCGCTGTCGCAGGGTCCCCGACCAAAATTATGTGGATGTTTCCGCGAATGTGCTGGTCGTTAGGCAACACTTTCTTGACCCCGCCGAACAGCTGCAATGCTATTGATTCCTTAACGATTTCATGCCCGTAAATGTGCGGGGCGATGCTCTGCACCAAAAGCTCGTAAACGTCTTCGCGCGCCGCAAGCTTTTTGATTTCCACTTCCTCTTCAGGGTTTATCTCAACTTCCTCGAACTCGCGCGCGGTTTCCTCCAAGTGAAGCGCTTCAAGGTACCTGCCGTAAACAACCTTTCTTTCCTTGGGCGGCATGAGCCTTAAAATTCCGGTAATCCTTGTCGTGTCGCCGGGGCTGATTTTGTTCACCATGTCGTCGCTAACATAAATGTCCAGGCTCGTGGCAATTTCAGAGCCCTTCATCATTTCCAATGGTTCCTGCACCTGAATCTTCTGGTAGTCCTCGAAATCGCTTGACTCTTCCAAAAGGTTGAAGGCGCGGCCCTTGCATTCAGAGCAAATGGAAGGGGTTTTCGGCTGGTTCCTTGTCTGCGGAACCTTGTAAGTGGCCTCGCACCTCGCGCACGCCCACGTCGCAAATTTCAACTTTGGCAAAACATCCGTAACCTGTTTCACGACCCCTTCAATTGACACGAGCTTTCCGATGTGCGAGGCGCTTATGTCGCGCAGAAGCGGCTGCCTTTCCTCCGGCAAATTGTAAATCCTTATGTGCGGCGCGAACTCCTCGATTTCAAGCATCGGCACATCAATGCTTTTGATTGCCTGCCTTGCGGCCTCAAGGCACACATCGGGGTTTACGAGGATTTCATCCGCGAGGCTTGTGTCGTAATGCTCTATATCCTTAAAATCAACCATCAGGCTCCTTTTTTCAGGGTAGTCTTCCACGAGCCTTTCAATGTCTTTCATGCACCTGTCCTTGAAAAAGGACTCAAACTTTTCAACGAAAGGGTTGTCCATGCCTTCCTTAACGGTTTCCTCTGCGTACATAAGCCCTTCAATCCCTCAAATGCCCAAACAAAATGCTTTTTTCCTGCTTTAAAAGGCTTGCAGACCCCTCATTGCCGCTGTGAAGCCTTCATTTAAGGCATTGGGAGTGCTTTAAACCAAAAATCGTATTGGGAAAAATTATTCATACTCTAGTAACAATGATTTGTTGTTAAAAAGTTCGGGTTAGGTTTCGGAACTTTCCGGAAAACTTTTTTATGGAAAGCGAATTCGAGGCTACATAAATGTTTTTCCCACACTCCAAATCATAATTATAAAGGCGTTAAACATTTTATATTTCATGGTCCGAAGGAAACAAGCCGCGGCTGCACTTGGCAAAAAGAGGCGTTCAACGTCATCAAGGTCTGAACTTGAAGCTGCATTGAAAAGGGCAAAGGGGCTTGACATGGGGCGCGGAGGAGCGCAGTACAACATGGAAAGGCGTTTAGTGCAGCTTCCTTTCGGCAGGGAAATTGAAAATTCGGTAAGGCTGAGGCTGGAAAAAGCCCGCCACCAGCCGATAATTGTGCTTGACAAGGGCGCAGGCTCCGGAAATGTTTCCAAGGACATCAAGATGCTGGCTTCATCCAATGATAGGGGCAGAATATCCATTACTGCAATCAGCCTTACAAACAATATTGCGCCGCGCAACGCCGCATTCATTGAGGAAAGGCTCATCGGCGCAGGCATAAGAGCCGATTACGGGAAAAAGTTTGACGTGATTATTGACGGATTTGCGGAAGATTACCATCTCCCGAAAAGTTTCCAGCTTAGGTCCATTGAAAAGTCGATTTCGGAACTTAAAAACGGCGGCGAGCTTTTCACTGTCCTGCCGCTGGTTTACGAGGAAAATGAGCACGGCCTCACAGTTGAGGAGGGGAAATCGTTTGTTAGGGCGCTTAAAAAGTTTAAGGGTTTAAAAGTCAGGGTGCAAGAACTGCGCAAGAGGTTCGACCGGAAAGAATATGTTGACCTTGTCCTGCACGTCACCAAAACCTTCTGACAACCAAAAACAAATTTCAGGGATTTTTTTGAAAAGCCTTCAAGCAAATAATTATTTGCATCAGAATTCAGGGAAGCTCACAATCCCGAAATAAATCAGGGCTATTATGAGACTGGTGTAGCCTACTGAAAGCGCCAAATCTTTTGCGAGCCTCCCATTAGTGTATTTTTCCTCTTTGCCTGAAACCGCCTGCGCGGCGCCGAGGTGTAAAAGCACAAGGCCGGCGATGTTTGAAAGCCAGTATCCCGCAACCACGCCGGGGAGAAAAAACTCCCTGGACGCAAGCCCCACGACGGTGCCGAAGGCGAAGGCTATCGGGAAATTGATGAAAACATCGTTCCAGAACGAGAGCGGCGAGAGAAGGTAGCCTATTGTCGCCATCAGCCCGCCCTTAAACCTTGCCGAAGCCATAATACCACTACCATTATGCTGTTTTTAATAATTATTGAAATAAATATTCTTATTTGCATAGATGTCGGTTTAAATAAAATTACCGCTCAACTATCCTATTGCCTTTAATCACGGTGAAAACAGCATGGGCAGAACCGGAAAATTTTACATCACCACAGCCATTGATTATCCCAATTCCTCTCCCCATTTGGGCCACGCGTACGAGAAAACCGTTGCCGACTGCCTGGCGCGCTGGCACAGGCTTAAAGGCGAGGAAGTTTTCTTCCTCACGGGAACGGATGAGCACGGGAAAAAAATCCAGCTCGCAGCGGAGAAAGCCGGCAAAAAACCGAAGGCTTTCGTTGATGGGCAGGTGAAAAGCTTCAAGAAGCTTTGCAAGGACTGGAACATTTCCTGCGACAATTTCATCAGGACCACTGACCCGAAGCACGAGAAAATATGCCAAAACATTTTCCAGAAAGTTTTAGACAAGAAAGACATTTACCTCGGCTCTTACGAGGGGCTTTACTGCACGGATTGCGAAGCCTATTACCTTGAAAAGGATTCCGAAAACGGCTCATGCCCGGTGCACAAAAAGCCCCTTGAAAAAGTGAAGGAGGAAAGCTACTTCTTCAAAATGTCATCTTACCAGAAAAAATGGCTTGAATTCATCGAAGAAAACCCCGAATTCATTTTCCCGGTGCGCAGGAAACAGGAAATAGTGAACCGTGTGAAGGAAGGCCTCAGGGATTTGAGCGTTTCAAGAACCAATTTTGAATGGGGGATTCCACTGAAGCACGACCCGAAGCACGTGATTTACGTGTGGTTTGACGCCTTGCTGAATTACCTTTCAGGAATTGATTACCCGTCAAAAAAATCGGAAAAGTTCTGGCCGGCGGACATCCACGTGATAGGCAAAGACATTTTATGGTTTCATTCGGTGATTTGGCCCACGATGCTTTTCTCCGCGGGCATTGAGCCGCCTAAAAAAATTTTCGTGCACGGCTTCAT
>DASRUO010000083.1:0-2109 GCA_035655375.1 archaeon
AGAAACATTTCACTTTCCGATGGCAGCGGGCTGCTGTTCCTTTTCTTCAGGGAAATTGGAAACAACGCGCTGAATGCTTTCATTGTCGCGGTGCTGCCCCTGCTTTTCACATTCATAATATTTTTCGGGGTTGTTTACGCGGAAGGGATACACGTGAACATCCCAATAACAATGGGGAGGCGCGGCACCGGCGGGAGGTATCCTGTGAAATTCCTTTACGTTTCAAACATGCCGGTAATACTCGCGGTCGCACTGTTCGCAAACATGCGCATATGGGCAAGCCTCACTGCGGGCATCCCGTTCCTTGGCGGGGTCATGAACGCGGTTTCCACAATAGTAATACCGCCTTACGGCCTTTTCCAGCAGCTGCTCCTTGAAGGTATTTCGGGGCAGCTGATTGACCAGATGGTGCAGAGCTTTGTGAACCTGCAGTTCATAGGCCTTGGGGGAAGCATTATCCACGCGCTCATTTACCTCGTAATTTTCGTCGTGGTCTGCGTATTGTTCGGAAGGTTCTGGATTGAACTTGGCGGGCAGGGGCCTGACAAGGTTGCCGGCCAGTTGCAGAAGGCCGGAATGTACATTCCGGGATTCAGGAGAGACCCGAGAGTGATAAGGCAGGTTCTTGAAAGGTACATTCCCACAATAACCGTTCTGGGTTCAGCGTTTGTCGCGGTGCTTGCATGGACGGCTGACATGACGAATGTGCTCGGCTCCGGAACAGGGATACTGCTTACAGTCGGCATAGTTTACAGGCTTTACGAGGAGCTTGCGAAGCAGCAGCTCATGGAAATGCACCCAATGCTCGGGAGGATTTTGGGCTGATTGCTGACGTTTTTAAAGGCAATAGGTGGAAGAATATGTATTTCACTTGTTGCTTTTTTTAGGTGTTTTTTATGGTGTTTTTTGGCGCTTTGCTGGACATTTCCGTGATTTCCGCGGTCCTTGCAGTCATATCCAAAGGCGTGCAGGCGAAATTCGTGGACAGGAAAAAGATGAAGGAAAACCAGGGCAAAATGAAGGAAAAGCAGAAAAGGCTGCAGGAACTCATGAAAAAAAACGACCAGAAATCGAAAAATGAGGCCGAATCATTGCAGAAAGAGATGATGGATTCGATGCGGGAAATGCTCGCGGGCACGAACAAGGTCCTGATTTTTTCACTCGTGTTTTTCCTTCCGGCTTTTTACCTTCTCGGGCTTTTTTACGGGGAAGCGATAATAACTTTGCCGATACCCATGCCTTGGCTCGCGAACGGCTTTGATTTATTCAGCCTCGGGACGTGGGGTGTTGAAATTTACCCGCAGACGAACTGGTTCGGGTGGTATTTTGTTTCATACCTCGCCGTAACGCTGCTGCTGAACGGCGCTGAAAAGGCCTACGAAAAAATTTCTTTTTCCAAAGGTGTTGTAAATGGTTAACCGCGCCACACGCGTGAAAAAGAAAAAGTTCAGGAGAACACCGGGCGGCAAAACAGTGGTGCATTATTCAAGGCATGAAAGGGCAAACGCCGAGTGCGCGGTGACCGGCGAAAAACTGCAGGGCACTGGAGACCAACAAAAAAGCCGCGTGCGGAAACTCCCAAAAACTATGAAGAGGCCGAGCGTGAAGTTCGGCGGCGTGCTTTCAACAAGGCCGAGGAGGGAAGTGTGGGAAAATTACGCGCTCATTGTTTCCGGCAGGAAATCGGTTGAGGAAGTGCCGGCAAAGATAAGGCCTTACGTTAAATCGCAGCTGAAAAAGGTGGCGGGTGAATGAAGCTCATTGAAAAGGGAAGCGTCTGCATCAAAACTTCAGGGCGGGAGGCCGGCGAGAAAGCCGTGGTTTTAGAGGTTGTTGACGAAAATTTTGCGGTGATTGAGGGGCCTAAAATCAGGAAGAGGAAATGCAACATCGCGCATCTTTTCCCAACCGGGGAAAAAGCCAGCGTTTCCAAAAACGCTTCCGCGAAAGAGATTGCCGGGAAATTGAAGTGATTTTTATGGACGGAAAACAGAGGGAAAGCAGCCAGAAAGAGCACTCGCGCCAGGAAAAATCCCACGGGCAGCACACGGGCCAGCAAGGCAGGCCTGCCGTGGCCCATGCCAAGGCGGACGATGAAAATGAAGATTT
>DASRUO010000084.1:0-3685 GCA_035655375.1 archaeon
CATCCGGCACCGGCTGACCAGAAACAGCGCCACCTGCTCCGCCTTCCTGCGCCGCGCCACCTGCAGTTGAACTACCGTCGGGCTGAACCTGCGCATCAGCGCCCGCGTCGCCGGCCGGAGGCTGCTGGGCGCAGCCGGACAAAAGAATTGAGAAAGCCAAAAAAAGCGCAATGAAATTTTTCATTTTCAAGCCACCCGGAAAAAGCATGCTTATTTTGGGGCGCAAAAAGCTTTTAAATAAAAACAACTGTTAACGCAAAAGCCGTGTTTTTCCGTCGGGCGGCGAAATAGGCCAGCGATACAACTTTTAAAAGCATTTACCTGTTTGAATGGTTCTGGGCACAGGGGCTGAAACACGATTAGCCCGCCGCAATGTTGAAAGGTGCGTTTGATGAAGCAGAAAATGTTAGTGGTGAAAAAAACTCAGGAAACACCTGACACGGTTACAATAACCTTTAAGGGCGAACAAAAGGTTGATTTCAAGCCCGGCCAGTTTTACATGTTTGAATTGATGGTTGAAGGCAAACCGGTGAAGCGCGCCTACTCGATTTCCTCCTCGCCGGCGCGGAATGAAATGCTTGAAATAACCGTGAAGCAGATGCCTTTCGGGAAGGTTTCAACGCAGCTCTGCGGCATCAACGCCGGCGATGAAATTACAGCTGACGGGCCTTTCGGCCATTTCGTTTTCGACCCTGAAAACATGAAGGAAATAGTGCTTATTGCGGCCGGCTCCGGAATTGCGCCTTTCAGGTGCTTCTGCCAGTACATCACCGACAAAAAGCTCCCAACAAAAGTGACGCTTGTTTACGGCAACAAAACAGAGGAAGACATCATATGCCGCAAGGATTTGGAGGAGTCAGGCAGGAAAATCAATGGCATGAAGCTGGTTTTCACGCTTTCCCGCGAGGAAAAAAAAGGGTTCAGGCACGGAAGGATTGACGACGCGCTCATAAAAGAAATTGTCTCCAAAAGTGCCGGGGCAAACTTTTTCGTGTGCGGCCCGCCGGAAATGGTGCATGGAACGAAAAAACTGCTCGAGGAAAATAACGTTTCAAAGGAAAAAATAAAGGTAGAGGTTTACGGCTGAATTTTTATCCGCGAAGTGGAATTTGTAAAAAATATTTTGCGGCATTGCGGCAGGGTTGATTTTTGTATGGACAAAAAGGAAGCAAAAAAAATCATTGAGGCCGCGCTGTTCATGGCGCCGGGGGCCGTTTCAGTGAACGAGCTTTCAAAGGCAATAAATGTGAACGTCGCGGAAACGCGCGTGCTAGTAAACGAACTGGTGCACGATTTTGAGGCAATGGATTTGGCGCTTGAAATACGCGATGAGGCCGCGGGTTTCAGGATGTCCGTAAAGCCCAAGTATGAGGCATCCGTAAGCCACATGGCCGCGGCGCCGGAACTGCACAGGGGCATAATGAAGACGCTCGCGTACATCGCGTACAAGCAGCCGGTGAAGCAGTCGGAAGTGATCAATTTCAGGAACAGCAAGGCCTATGAGCACATAAAAATACTGAAAGAGAAAGGCTTTTTGCGGAAGGAAAAAAAGGGCATCACTTACATTTTGTACACAACGCCGAAATTCAGGGAATACTTCGGGAAAAACATCGCTTCAGGCGACCCCGCGGCAGGCGGCATCAAGGAAGAACAGGAAGAAACAGGCAGTCCGGTGGAAGAAGAAAGCGGGTGAATCATTCGCGCCGAAAGCAAATTAAAAGCCCGGGCGTTCAGGCGGGGAAAAATTAGTGAATCATTCCGGCTGGCTGCTGCTCGTTATTTTATTTTGCGGCAAAAATTTTTTCAGGAGCCTGATCTCCAAAATGCCGTTGTTGTAAAAGGTTTTCACGCTTTTCTGCTCAACCTTTTCCGGAAAAATTATTTTTTTTGAGAAATCCTTGCTGCTGAGGCCGGAAACTATGACGCTTTTGTCAAGGACCTTTATGTCAAGGTTTTTTTCCGGCATCTTCGCGGTTTCAACTACCACTATGAATTCTTTTCCCGCGTCAATAAGCTCTATCAAAGGGTCATCCCCCCTGCCCTGCTTTTCAGGCTCTTTCAGCAGGCTTAAGTCATTCACCTTGACCTTTCCGCTTTCATCAAGGAAAACGGTTATGCCGAGCTGCAGCGGCCTTGAAAGGTCAATCTCTTCCGAGCTTAACGCCTCGAACAAAAGCTCTTCAAGGGCCTCTTCAAGCACCTCGACATCTATTTCGTATTTCCCGAAATCGAGCTTTTTCCACTGGGCCATCAAAACACTTTTCAGAAAAGTTTTTTCTGGAACTTTTCTTCCTGCATATTGATTATGGTCTGCCACGACCTCCTTACAAAGTGCGGCGCTTCAGTATTGTCTATGAAATATTTCTTTAAAAACTTAATTGTGATTTCATCGTGCGGGTATCCCGAGCCCAGTTCACCGAATTCTTTTTCAAGCTCTTTCACGGCGTTGTCCCTTTCAACCTTCGCAATGATTGAAGCTGCGGAAACTACGGGGTAATTGATGTCCGCCTTGTGCTCTGAAATGATTCTCGTGCTGAATTCAAGGTATTTTTGAATCCTTTTCCCGAATTCAGCCATTACAACGTCCGGCGAGTCAACGTAAACAATGTCCGGCTTGGAGTTGAGGCCGTTAAGGAGCTTTGCCGCGTTCATCGCCTCAATCTCGTTAAGGCTTTTCGTCACGCGGATTGAATCGATTGCTTCCGGAAGAATGTGGATTGAGGCGCTTTCAAGCACTATTTTCTTTATTTCAGGGAATTGTTTTTCCCTCGCGCCCCTTGAAAGCATTTTCGAGTCTTTCACGCCGATTTTTATGAGCTTTTCCTCGTCGGCCTTGCCTATAACGGTTACAGCCATTACAAGAGGGCCGAGGCATGAACCGCGACCCGCCTCATCAATTCCCGCAATCAGCATCTGAAAAGAGAATGGTGGGTCACATTAAAAAAAGGATAATGCTCTTGAAAGAAAATCCGGGGTTTTGAAAAAATGCCGGGGGTTTTAAAAAATGAAAATCATTTCAGCGCATTGATGCCGCGGTTCGCCCTGTCGATTTCCATGTCGCAGCCCTTGCACGTGTCAATTATGTCGAGCACAGCCCTCTTGTTTGAAGCCGTGTTTGTAATCTGCGCCACCATGGCATTGGTTTTCCTGAGCGCGTCGTATTTATCGTTCAGCACATTGTACATTTCATTGAGGCCTTTCAGGACTGTTTCCCTTTCAGGGTTCTTGTTCCTGCCCAAATGCTTCCTGCCCATGCATAAGAGGCAGTTTTTCTTGATGCTTTTCTTGAGGGCCGCTTCGTCGGCCAGTATAATGTCAAGGTCCATACAAGACTGTACTAATACAATGCGAGGCGATATTTAAGCTTTATTGGGTTTAAAAAGGGCTTTTACCGCAAATAGTTTTTTATAATCCGGAAAGATTTCTTTGTGTATGGGGCTAATGAAACGCACAGTGAACAGGTTTAGGAAAAAAATGGTTCAGCAAAAAAATGAGGATTCGGAAAAAATTGCACGCATTGCAAAGTCATTCTTTTTAGGGGGGCCGGGCGAAGGGCTTGCAAAGCCTTTTGGAAAGCATACTTCCTTTTATTCCGCAAAAGTCAGCTATAAAAATGCGAGGAAAAACCTTGAAAGAGTGCAGTCATTAAGAAGGGCGCTTATAGCCTTAACCCCTGGAGGTTTGA
>DASRUO010000085.1:0-3754 GCA_035655375.1 archaeon
AGCTTGAAACCGAATTGAATGAAAGGGGCGTGAAACAGGCAAGGCTCGTTGCTGAAAGGCTGGAAAGCGATGAGTTTGATTGCGCTTTCAGTTCCCCGCAGGATAGGTGCAGGCAAACCGCTTCCGAGATAATGAGATTTCACCAGAAAACGAAAATGGTTTTCAGGAATGAATTAAGGGAAATCGACCTCGGAAAATACACCGGAATGAACCCCGAGGAAATAGAGGAAAAGTTTCCCGGCGAGTGGGGGAAAAGGGTTGACTCAAAATACGAATTCCTGCACGAGGGCGGGGAAAGCTACAAGGGAGTGGATGAAAAGCGCGTGAAGCCGCTGCTGAAAGAGTTCAGGGAAAAATATTCAAGCAGGACAATTCTTGTTGTGACGCACCAGGGCATTGGAAGGCTCATAATCGGAAACCTTTTAGGCCTCGCGCCCGGGCAGAAAATGAAAATTGATTTCCCCAACGAATGCATTTACTTCATCGAATACCGGCCCCACAAAACCGAGATAATGTATTGCCTCGCAGAGGAAGGAATTGAAGGCAAGGGGTGGCTGGAGAAATAGGTTTCCCTGGAAAACAGCGAAAGGTTTTTCCCGCTGAAATTAAGCGGCATTTCTGGATTGGCGGGCAGGGGCGGCAAAAAAAAGGTTTAAATACCTTGGGCGCAGCAATTATTACAGTGTTTCCATAATGGCTAGAAGGGATTTACTTTGGAACAAGCCCCAATTCTGAGGGCAAGATAACTAGCCTTAGGGACAGAAGAACTGATTCTCTTTTTATAAAGTTTTTTTCCATCTACTCATGGTTCTGGCCGTAAGGCCGAAGCAATTAAACAAACCAAACGCGAGCCTTCGGCGAGCAAGGCTTATCGAGCCCCAAAGGGGGCGAAGATAGGGTGCTCACGAACGGAGCGCCGTTCTGGGACATAGCATAACCTGGCAGTGCGGCTGGCTCCAGACCAGCTGATGGGGGTTCAAATCCCTCTGTCCCCAAACCCTTTTCTTTCTCTTTAAAAGAGAAAGGAAAAGCGTTTACGGAAAAGAAAGAGAAAAAAATTAGTAAAAGAAAAAGAACCTGAGGAAAAAAGATTTACCAAAAAGAAAGAGGATAAAAAAATTTAGTAAAAGAAAAAGCAAAAAAGTGAAATGAGAAGTGGATGGAATGGGTGAATTGAAGGGAATCGCGGAGCTTGAAAGGGCTTCCGCGGGAAACATCGTTCCCGTTTACAGGGAAATGCCCAGCAGCGCGAACGCGCTCGAATTCTTCATGAAAATCTCGGATTACGGCAGGAAAAAGGACTGTATACTTTTGGAGAGCACAGACATTGTTACAAAGTACGGCGAGAAAAGCATCGGCTCGGCGGAACCCTGCCTTAAGGTTAAAGGGCGCGGGGAAAGGTTTGAGGTAATCGCGCTGAACGCGCTGGGCGAAAAGTTTCTAGCGCACCTGAAGCCGAAGCTCGGCTTCTGCTCCGCGCTGAAGGTTTCGCGCGGGAAAATCTCCGGAAAAATAAGGGCGGAAAAAAATTTCCTGAGCGAATCCGAGAGGCTGAAAACGGTCACGCACGCGGACGTTTTGAGGGCGGTTGCATTCATGCTCAAACCGGCATACAGGCCGTTCACTGTTTATGCGGGCCTTTTCGGGGCGATTGCTTATGATTTCATTGACCAGTTCGAGAAGCTCCCGAAAAACAAAAAGGATGTGCTGAAAGAGCCGGACTATGAAATGAATTTTTACGACAACCTCTTTATCGTGGACCACAAAAAAAACGAAATTGTTTTCGTCGCGAACGCCCTCATTTTCGGTGAAAATGACAAGGCCGGCGAAGGCGAAAGGTGCAGAAAAATAATTGAGGGGTTTGAAAAGGCGCTCAGCGCGGAAATCCCGAGCGCGAGGAAGCCGGAAGGCGGAAAGCTGAAAATAGCCACAGATACAACGAAAAAAGAGTTCATGAAAATCGTTTCCTCGCTGAAAAAAAATGTTCTCGTAGGGGACGTTTTCCAGGTCGTGCCCTCGCGCACGATAATTTCAACTTTCACCTCTGAGCATTTGGACATTTACAGGGCCTTGCGTGAATTAAACCCGAGCCCTTACATGTTTTATTTCCGGAACAGTTCCGGAATACTCCTCGGAAGCAGCCCGGAAATGTTTCTCAAGGTTGAGGGGAACGGCGATAAAAGGGTTGAGATAAGGCCCATAGCCGGAACGAAGCCGCGCGGAATAATCGGCGGGAAAATCGACGCCGAGCTTGATTCAAGGTTTGAGGCTGAATTAAAAAATGACAGGAAAGAGCTTGCGGAACACACGATGCTCATTGATCTGGCGCGCAACGATGTCGCGCGCGTGTGCGTGCCGGGCTCAAGGAAATGCGATAAGCCTTACATGATTGAAAAATATTCTCATGTGCAGCACCTTGTGAGCAGCGTTTCGGGAACGCTGAAAAATGATCTGGACGCGCTGCACGCCTACCTCGCCTCAATGAACATGGGCACGCTTACGGGCGCGCCGAAGGTTGAGGCGATGAAGCTGATAAGGCTGAAGGAAAAAACGAGGCGCGGCTTTTATGGGGGAAGCATCGGTTACCTGACCCCTTCCGGCGATTTTGATTCCGCGATAGTGATAAGGAGCATGAGCCTCCAAGGCGGAAAGGCTTTCATCCGCGCTGGCGCTGGAATAGTTTATGATTCCGTGCCGGAAAACGAGTTCCTTGAAACCGAGAAAAAAGCCGCCGCTGCACTGAAAGCAATTGAGATTGCGGAAAAAGGGTTCAGCGGCAGGGCATTGAAAGCCGTGAATGCAAATGCTGGCAATGGCAACGCGGCGGACAACAAAGGTGATGGGTGATGGCTTCGCGCGGGAGAAGGATTTTATTTATAGACAATTTTGACTCCTTCACATACAACCTTGTGGACGAGTTCGAGAAAAGGGGCTGCGTTGTTGAGGTTTACAGGAACAACTTGCCCCTGAAAAAGATTGAGGAAATTGTTTCGCGCTTTCGGCCTGAGCTCATAGTAATTTCCCCGGGCCCTTCAACGCCGGCAAAGGCGGGAAACAGCATCGCGGTGATTAAAAAATTCGCAGGAAAAGTCCCTGTATTAGGGGTGTGCTTGGGGGAACAGGCTATGATTGAGGCTTTCGGAGGAGTTGTCGGAAAAGCGGTTGAAACAATCCACGGCAAGCCCTCGCTTGTAACGCATGACGGAAAAGGCATTTTCAGGGGGCTTTCAAAGCCTTTCCAGGCCGGGCGCTACCATTCACTTGCCGGGCAGAAGATTCCGAAAGAGCTTGAGGTCAGCGCGAGGAGCGAGTCAGGCGTTGTGATGGGCGTGAGGCACAGGAAATTTTTCATGGAAGGCGTGCAGTTCCACCCTGAAAGCATCTTAACCCCCGAGGGCGGGAAGATTATTGAAAATGTTCTGGAAATGCTGGAGGGGGAAGGGAAAATGATAAAGGAAGCGATTTCAAAAGTTGCTGAAGGAAATGATTTGAGCAGGGCTGAAGCCAAAGAAGTTTTCGACGAGATAATGACCGGCAGGACCAGCGAGGACGACATTGTTTCACTGCTCGTGGCGCTGAGTGAAAAAGGCGAGTCAATAAGTGAAATTCAGGGAGCTGCCGAGTCCATGAGAAGCGTTGTTGCAAGGGTTAAGGCGAAAGGCGATGTTCTTGATGTTGTCGGCACCGGCGGAGACGGAAAAAACTCGTTCAATGTTTCAACGACCGCGGCAATAGTTGCGGCCGGCGCGGGGGG
>DASRUO010000086.1:0-4683 GCA_035655375.1 archaeon
ACACTTGTAAAGGACCTCTTGAGGTTTGAGATGCGCATGATAGAGGAAACCGCGCCGAAGAAAGCAATGGCGGCAGTTTGAACAGTTTTTGGGTAAAAACGGCCGGGATTGAAACATCCCTTAAAGCAGCGAATTACGAAAAATACTAATCCTCATTTCTTGGCAAAAGTTTCCGCCACCAAAATCGGGAAAACTATTGTTGCGTCAGCGTAAACCTTTACCGAGGAGGCTTCTGGAAGGATTTTGCCCCATGAAACCGCTTCTTCGGGCAGGGCGCCGGCGTCGCTTCCGTCGAATTCCTGCGCCGTGTTGATGTAAACCGCGTAATCGCATCCGTTCCTGAACATGTTGGCATTAAGGAGCGCGTGCTTTACAACGCCTGCGCCGACTATTATGAGGCCGGTTTTTTTCTGGTCAATTGTTGTGTCGTTCAGGCGCTTCGTGTCCTCGGTGATGTCTATCGCGAAATCGGGCTTCTGGTGCTTGAAGAAATAAATGTTGTCACCCAGGGCGCCGTCGGTGAGCGCGGGGCAGTAAACCCTTATATTGTTTTTCCACGCCCAGTAGCAGACGCTTTTCCCGTCATTTATTTTTTCGCCCATTTTCCAAATCAGGTCGGAAACCGAGATTATTTTGCCGGTTTTTTCCTGCTCCGCGTAGGCCTCACCGAGGATTGGCTGCAGAAACTCCTCAAACTTCACGTACCTTGAATTGGGCACGAAAATGTTGCCTATGCGGTTGATTCCTTTCGCGCGCAGCTCTTTCCCGGAGGCGCGGAAATCGCCTATTATGAAATCCCCGAGGCACTTTATTATGTCTTCCTCCACGCCGCCCGCGGTTGTGACAATGACCTGCACTTTTTTGTGCTGCACGAGGAACCGGATGATGTCGCGCAGGCCCGAACTTATAATGTTTGAGGTGCAGCCGAGGAAAATTGTTGCCTTGGATTCAATCATTTTATTCGTGATTTCAATGGCGCGAGAGAGGTGCGTTGCCTGAAATCCTGTTGATGAAAAGCTTTCCACCAACTTATGGTAATCAACGCCATTGTTGAAATCGTAGCCTTTCACCGCAAGGCCTTTCGCTTCCGCGCTTTTGCGCAGGATGTTTTTCCTTGCAATGGATTCGTTTGAAGGCTTTTTCATGCTTTACAGCTCCTGTAAAAATAGGCCGGAAAAAATGTTTAAGTGAAAATGCGCAGGCCGGCAATTATGAGCGTGAAAATGACCGCGACCCCGAGGACGAATTCGGGGCTTATTTTTGGGCCGCCGCTGTCTGTGTCGAAAAAGCGCAGAATGCCTATTGCCGAGCTCGGCCCCGAGCTTCCCTGTGACTGCGTGAATTTCATTTCATTGCACCTGAAAAACTATTCAATGAAAAGATTTAAATATAAAAACGACTTATTTCACTAAACAGGCATAATAGTAAGGTATTTAAAAGGTTAAAAGCAATAAAATAGTATAAATTAACAGATTAATTGAAGAAGGTGAAAAAAGGATGTTTCCGGAAGGTTCTGACGCTGGCGCTGGAGGCGGAGCTGCTGATTACGACGCGCCTGCAGGGCCGAGAATTTCAAGGCACCTTGAAGGGCTCATACCATTAATCCTTATACTTATTATCGGTTTCTTCCTCGCCGTCAGGTTTGACGTGATAAGGTCTGACACGCCGGTGCTGGGCGCTGTAGTGGATGTTTTCGAATCAGGGCAGGGCAAAACCAAGATGCTTGTCATTGGCAGCACGAGCCAGGAAGTCATTGACATTCTGAATGACAACCGCGACGTAATTGATTATGATTTGAAGACAACGCAGACGCTTGAAAGAAACCCGAAAGAGCAATTATCGCCTTACAAAATCGTGATGCTTGACCAGAGCCAGGAATCAAATAAAGAGGTTTCAAGAAAGCTCGGCGAGGCCATTCAGGACTTCGTGAAAGGCGGGGGAAAGTTCATTTTAGTGCTTGATTCCGGAATAAGAAGGCCGGACACTTCCGATGTCATAGGCTGGAAAAACACTTTTGGAGATGTTGTCCCTGTTGAATGCGACCGCGTGATAAACAACCAGCCAACGTGCACGAACAGGATCATTGTGCGCGGAACCCTGAACCGCGAGGACGAGGACCATCCGATAATGGAAGGCATAGAGATTTTCCCGGCAGACCCATTAAGGGTCGCAACCTTTGAGACTTTTGATATAGCTGTTGACGGAAGGGAGCTCGCATATATCCAGAGCGCGGCAACCGACAAGAAATCCTATCCGGCAATTGTGGAGAAAAACCTCCTCATAGGCAAGGTCATTTATTTCAATTACAACCCCGGCGTTACAAGGGGAGTGTTTGAAAGCACCCTTAAATACTTAAGGTGAAGAAACACTTCACCATTTTTATTTCCCAAGGCAAGCCGCGGCTTTCTTTGCATTCCTGTTTTTCTTTTAAAAAGATAGGTGCCAATACTATCAAAGCTGCATTTCAGCGGGCGTCCAAGGAGGTCATTGCAATGGGTCTTTCAGGGCAGGACAACACCGTTTACATCGGAAGCAAGAAAGGCACAATGGCTTACGTGATGGCTGTTGTTATGCAGATGAACATCAAAGGCAATACGGAAGTGACGCTGAAAGCGCGCGGCAAGGCCATTTCAAGGGCCGTGGATGTGGCTGAAATAGTGAGAAACAAGTTTTTGAAGGATGTAAGGGCCGACAGCATACGGATTTACACCGAGGATATTAAAGGCGAAAACGACGCGGAATTAAAGGTTTCAGCGATTGAAATAAGCCTCAAGAAATGATTTTCCGCACACGCGCGCGGGGCGGTTTTTCCGCTTAAATGTTTTCCCGTAAACGCGCCTGTAACGCCTTAAACGTTTTTTTCCGGGCATTCTATAACGCTTTAAACAGTTTCACGCAAACTAGTTCATGGAAATAGAGTCGGAAGCGGAAGTGCTGCAGGCGTTTGAAAAAATCCGGAAAAAGTTTTTCGTGCGCGGCGTTGAATTCCACAAGGCGGTAAGGCTGCCTGAAATGACCATAATTTCGTGCAGGGGAAAAATAGGCGCGCTCATAGGCAGGAAAGGCATGGGGGTGCACGAGCTCGGCAGGGAGCTCAACGCAAAAGTCAGGGTAGTGGAGCAATCAAAAGACGGCAAAAAGGTCGTGCTGGACCTTATAGGGAATACGAGGCTTTTAGGCCTGAACGAGGTTTTCACTCCCGAAGGAAAAACCCTGAAAATAATCATTGACAGGCGTGATTCAGGAAAAATGGATTTCAGCGCGGAATCCCTGAAAAAGGCCGCGGAAGAACTGCTTGAAACCAAAATCAGCGTGGAGTTCAGGTGAGGAAAGCATCTAATAACCCTTAATTACGGAAAATAAGGCGGGTTCGGAATCCTAATAATAAATTATATAATATTATAGAAAACCCCGCGAAAAGTATTTATATATCATGAAACTATCATGATAGTACATGAACAGTCATGATTTAATGAAAGAGCTTTCAAGCGAGAAGGCTTTGATTGAAAAAATCTCCCCGAAGTTCGGGGAAAGCGCCGCGGAGCTTGAAGAGCTGGTCCAGCAGGCCGAAAACCCGAAAGTCCTGGCCGCATTGATGTTCAGGCTCATACAGGAAAAGGAGAAAACAAACAGGCTCCTTGAAAGCATCAACGACAAGTACGACAGGATAATGTTCGGCATCAAGACAGCCGAAAGTGGCAACGCCCAAACACAGGCAACTGGCCGGAGACACGAAAACCTTTTCGAGGTTTTGCCCGAACAGGACCAGGCCATCCTGAAAATAGTCGAGGAAAGGGGCGGCTGCTCGGCCAAAGACATCAAGGCAATGCTCAACTACAAGGGCTTAAACGCGGCGTGCCAGAGGCTGAACAAATTGTACAGGGAAGGGCTGCTTAAAAAGGTGCAGTCCGGAAGGAAAGTGTTATACTTAGCGAAGAGCTAGGAAAGGGATTAGGAGGGTTTGGCGGTTTCACTGATTCTTAAAACCCCCACCTCAGGATGCCGCGACCTCCCCCCTTAACTCCCACAACCTTTTTCTTTCTCTTAAAGAGAAAGAGAAAAGGTTGATCAAAAAGAAAGAGAACAAAAAAGCAACGAAAAGAAAAACCTTGGCTAAAAAGAAAAGTGTAAAAAAAAGTTCTTTTCGTTACACGAAAAGAAAAAGTGTAAAAAAATTACTGATTCTGAAACCCATTCCCAAGCTTTAAATATCCGGAGCGCATTTTAATATCATGGCCTCACTGGACATGAGCGACAAGGCCTCAATAGTAGGGAGAAGCCTTGACGACATCGAAAAATACGGCGATAAAGGAACCGCTTACCTCGGAAAAGTCGTTTTAAGCACCGGAGAAAGACCTGTACTCGGCAGGAAAATACTCATGGATGTGGCGCAGCCGCACCTTATTCTCATCTGCGGCAAAAGGGGTGGCGGAAAAAGTTATAGTTTAGCCGTGCTGATAGAGGAGTTCGCGCGCCAGCCCTTCGAGATAAGGCAGAGGCTGAGCGTTATAGTGATTGACACTGTCGGCATTTTCTGGACTTTAAAGATTCCGACGAAATCGGAAGTGAAAGAGCTCGAAAAATGGGACCTTGCGCCCGAGAAAACTGATGTGAGGGTTTTGGTGCCCGCAGGCGCGAAAGAGTTTTACGACAGGAAAGGCTTGCCCATTGACGGGGCGTTCA
>DASRUO010000087.1:0-5557 GCA_035655375.1 archaeon
TACGCTCCCTTCCGAGGAGCATGCTCGGAGGGCCCGTAGCTCAGCTTGGATAGAGCACCTGCCTTCTAAGCAGGGGGTCGAGGGTTCGAATCCCTCCGGGCTCGCTACACTTTTTTCTTTTCGTTGCACGAAAAGAAACCAAGCACCCTTAGGGTGCGGGGTCACGTGAAATCCATGATTTCACATGGAAACCTGTACTAAAAAGAAAAGTGCAATAAAAAGTTGGCTAAAAGAAAAGAACAAAAAGGAATGCAGGCATAAGTTGATTGCGATGGATTTCAGGAAAGATATTGTCGGGGCGCTCACAAAGGCTGGCGTTGAAGAAAAGTTTGCGGAAGAGTTGCTTGAGGTTCCGCCGCAGCGCGAAATGGGCGATTACGCGATGCCGTGCTTCAGGCTCGCGAAGGAGCTGAAGAAAAATCCGGCGGAAATCGCTAAAGGGCTTGCGGAAAAAATCGGCGCGCATAAAAATTTCCGTGCGGAAGCGAAAGGCCCTTACCTCAACTTTTTCGTTGAATCAGGAACGCTCGCGGAAAGCGTTGTGCTTGAAATACTTAAGGGAAAGGAAAAATTCGGGCTGAAGAAAAAATCCGGCAAGAAAATCATTGTAGAGTACTGCCAGGCGAACCCGATGAAGGCGTTCCACATCGGCCATGTGCGGAATATCTGCCTCGGCGAGGCGATTGCTCGCGTGCTTGAGGCTTCCGGAAAAAACGTTTTCAGGATGGATTACGGCGGCGACGTCGGGCCGCATGTGAGCAAAACCCTTTACGCTTACCGGAACCTCTGGAAAGGCAAGGAGCCTAAAGGCATTGAAGAGAAAGGCGAATGGCTCGGGGAGCTTTACGCTTCAGGCGCGAAAGCCGTGAGGGAAAATCCCGAATTGGAGGAAAAAATGCGGGAAATGGTTGTGGAACTTGAAAAAGGGGAAAATAAAAGGCTTGTGGCTGACTGGAAAAAGCTGAGGAAGGAAAGCCTTGAATACTTTGACTTCATCTACAGGCGGCTCGATGTAAAGTTTGACAAAATAGTGCTTGAAAGCGGGGTTGAAAAGGAAGGCATCGCGATAGCGCGGAAACTGCAGAAAGAGGGCATCGCCGTTGAGGATGACGGGGCGTTAATTGTTGATTTGGAAAAGTTCGGCCTCAATAAATTCCTCGTGCTGAAAAGCGACGGCGCGGCGCTTTACTCAAGCAAGGACCTCGCGCTCGCGAAAATGAAGAAGCGGAAATTCAAGGCGGATGAAAGCATCGTTGTTGTCGGCTCGGAGCAGAAGTTTTATTTCCAGCAGCTCACCAAAACTCTTGAACTCCTGAATGAAAAAACCCGCGAGTACTGCAAAACCATTCCGGTGCATTACGAATTGGTGATGCTCGAGGAAGGCAAGATGGCGTCGCGCGAGGGCAACGTGATAACTTTTTCCGAACTCTTTGCAAAGGTTTACTCGAAAACGCTTGAAGAAACGAGGAAAAGGCACGCGGAGTGGAGTGAAAAGAAAATTTCCTCGACCGCGAAGGAAATCGCGCTTGCCGCCATAAAGTTCGGGATGCTCGCGCAGGACAAGAACAAGGTCATTGTTTTCAGCTGGGGCAAGGCCGCGAGCCTTGAAGGGGAAACAGGGCCTTTCGTGCAGTACAGCTACGCGCGCGCGAAAAGCATCCTGAGGAAGGCCGGAAAATACGGCACGGCAAAAAATTTTTCGCTTGAAACCGCGAAAGAGAAAGAGCTTGTTTCAATCCTTTCAGGGTTCAGGAAAAAAATTTCCGAGGCAGAAAATTCGCGGAGCCCGCACAAGATAGCGTTTTACCTTTTAGAGCTTGCCTCGGCGTTCAATTCATTTTACCACGAGGTGCCTGTGCTCAAGGCGGAAAAAGGCGTCAAGGAGCAAAGGCTCGCGCTCGTGGATGCGAGCGCCCAGGTGCTTGAAAACGGGCTTAAACTCCTTAATATCACCGCTTTAACCGAGATGTAGGCAACCAATTAAATTAATTTCTCAAGATTGTATTATTATGGCCAAAAAGCGGGGGGACCTGAATCTCAAAAGGATTATAAAAAATGCCAAAAAATTCCACCCTAAAGCTAAAACTTCCATGATTGAGGAAGCGTTTTACTTCTCGAAAGAAGCGCACAAAAAACAATTCAGGAAATCAGGTGAGCGGTACTTCACGCACCCGGTTGCTGTCGCAACTCTTCTGGCCGAAAACGGCCTTGACGAGGTTGTAATCACTGCCGGGCTTCTCCATGACGTGCTCGAAGACACCGATGCCAGCGGGGATGAAATAAGGAAAATTTTTGGCAGCGAGGTTTACAGGCTTGTGGAGAGCTCGACAAAACTCAAGAAAGCGATGTTCACCTCAAGGCAGGAGCAGTCTACCGCAAGCATGCAGAAAACGATAATTGCCTCGACAAAGGATTTGAGGGTGCTGCTTATCAAGATTTTCGACAAGCTGCACAACATGAGGACAATTGATTTTTTACCGAGGTCCAAGCAGAAAAGGATTTCCGCGGATTGCTTGACCGTGTACATACCGCTTGCCCACATGCTGGGCATGCATGAAGTAAAATATGAGATGGAGGACCTTTGCTTCAGGGCAGCTGAACCGAAAAAGTTCGAGAAGGCAAGGAAAACCATCAACGCGGCGCGCGCCAAAAAATCCGCGGAACTGCAAAAAGCAGTGAAAATCCTGAAAAAGAGGTTCCCGAAAAACCACTGGAAATTAGGGTTCAAAAAAAAATCTTATTATTCCATTTACAGCAAGGCGATAGCGCAGAACAGGGAAATGCGGTCGCTGAACGACGTGCTGATACTGAACATTATAGTGCCGGGAGAGCTGGACTGTTACAAGGCTTTGGGCCGGGTTCATACTGCGTTCAAGCCCATCCCCTTCAAGACAAAGGACTTCATAGCCTTGCCTGAGTACGGCATTTACCAGTCGCTGCACACGCAGGTTATCGGGCCTTCAAAGAAGCCTATAAAGGTGTACATTTTTTCGGAAAAAATGTTTGAGGTGGCAAGCAAAGGAGTGCTGGCACTGCCTGTATCGGAAAGCGGCAAGTGGAAACTTTACAAGAATTACCCGAAATTGCTCCCGAAAATTTCGAATTCGGAATTTTCAAGCAGGGAAGAGCTTGCGGGCTCTTTCAACCTCGATTTTCACAGCAGGGCGATGATAGTGTTCAGCACTAAAGGCGATGTGGTGAACCTGCCGCAGGATTCAACCGCCCTGGACTTTTCATTCTTTTTTGATGAGAAAAACGCCGATAAAAGCTCGGCAGGCTACGTCAACGGCGAAATTGTCCCTTTGTGGACAACGCTGAACAGCGGGGACAGGGTGAAAACGCTTTACTCCGGCTCAAGGCAGGTTAATGCTTCATGGCTTTCATTCGTGAACTCGGAAAAGGCGAGGAAAATAATCCAGAAAGCTGTGGGGAAAAAACCCAAAACAAGGGGAAAAGATTTAGTCAAATTCAGGATTGAAGCGGTCGACAGGCCGGGCCTTTTAAGGGACCAAGCCATTATAATGTCCGCAAACGGGCTTGACATGGAGACAACCGTGTGCAAAATGAATGATGATGCCACAACCTGCTACACCGAGTTTTACGTGAGGTTAACGAAAAAATCAAATATCCGGCGCGCGATCAAAACCCTGCAGCGGGAAAAAGACACGCTGAAAGTTACAGCGGATTTTTTCAGCAGGAAGAAAAGGAAGAAAAAACCGGAAACCGGCCAAAAAGGCAAACATGGCTTGAGCAGCTTCATTCAAGGAGTATTGCGGGCTTGAGCGGAAAAGCCTTTCCCGCCTTCTCGTTTGAGGCCTTTTCTTCTGCCCTGAAAACCTCGACCTTTGATTCAAGCTCTCTTGAAAGGATTTCCATTGACTCGGAAAGAATGCCGAATTCGTCCACCTTTTTAATGCCTTTCAACTCGTGGAATTTCTGCACAACTATTTTAACGAAAGGCTGGAGCTCTTTCGCGTGCGGCTTCGCTTCAGGCACCGAAGCCGCAATTTTCATTGCTGCTGAAAAGTCCGGGGCTTCAAGGGATGAAACGATTTTTTCAAGCGCGGCCCACTTCCATTGCGGGGCAACGAAAACCATGATTTTTTTCGGCGCGGTGATGCCTGAAATTTTCTTTATGTTCGCGACGTCCTCCTTTATTGAGGAAATCAGCTTTTCGGACGCGAGCGCGGAGGCGTCAACCTTTGAGGCTTCATATTTTGGCCACGGCTGCACGCTCATGAAACCTTTGCCGCCGAACATTTCCCACGCCTCTTCCGCGAGGTGCGGCGCGAAAGGGGAAAACAGTTTCGCGAGCGACTGCAGGGCGAAGCCGTAAACCTCTTTGCCGCAGGATGCGCCATACTTCTGCAGGAAGCCTGAAAATTCCATCAGCGAGGAAATCGCGAGGTTGAAATTGTGGCTTTCAATGCTTTCCGAAACCGATTTAATGGCGTTATGGGTTTTGCTTAAAACCATTTTGTCCATGAATGAAAGTTTTTTCGGGAAAGGCTTCACTGAAACTTTTCCTTTTGCGGATTCGAAGAGCGAGTAAACCCTCTGCAGGAACCTGTGCGAGGATTCGGCCCCTGAATCGCTCCAGTCCATTTCCTTTTCGGGATGGGATGTTGAAAGCATGAAAACCCTCAAGGTGTCGGGCCCGAACCTTTCAACAATTCCGGCAGGCTCCACGACATTTCCCAGAGATTTTGACATTTTCGCGCCGTCTTTCAGCACCATGCCCTGGCTCAGGAGCCTTTCAAAAGGCTCGTTAAATTTTACCAAGCCCTGGTCGCGCAAAACTTTTGAGAAAAAGCGCGCGTACATCAAATGCAGGATTGCGTGCTCAATGCCGCCGATGTACTGGTCCACGGGCATCCAGTATCCGGCTTCCCTTGAATCGAAAGGTTTTTTGCTTTCCTTGGGCGAGGCATACCTCAAAAAATACCACGAGCTGTCCACGAAAGTGTCCATCGTGTCGGTTTCGCGGCGCGCAGCACTCTTGCATTTCGGGCAGGAAACATTCACGAAAGATTTCACTGTTTCAAGAGGGTTTCCGCCATAGGAAAAATCGGCTTTTTTCGGGCCAGGCAATTCAACGGGCAAATCCTTTTCAGGCACTGGAACGATTCCGCATTTGGGGCAATAAATGATTGGTATGGGCGTTCCCCAAAACCTCTGCCTCGAGATGAGCCAGTCGCGGAGCCTTAAATTCACGGTTCTTTTGCCCCAGCCTTTCTTTTCAATCCATTCCGCCATTTCCGGAAGGGCTTCACGGTTGTTTTTTCCGGAAAATTCCCCTGAATTGAAAAGTATTCCATCATCGGTGAACGCATCCTCGAAATTTTCCGGGCTAATGGGATTGCCATCAGGGCTTATCGGCCTGCCGTCCTTGCTGATGAAAAACTTCAGCGGAATGCCGTACTTCCTCGCAAACCGAAAATCCCTTTTGTCATGGGCATCACACATCACAATGCCTGAACCGTACATGAGCACGAAATTCGCGGCGAAAATCGGCACCTTTTCATTGTTCACCGGGTTGACAGCATATTTTCCCGTG
>DASRUO010000088.1:0-4805 GCA_035655375.1 archaeon
ACCCGAATCAAGCAAAATAAAAAAACTGAAATGCTGAACCGGAATTCAACAACCCAAAAGGAATCCTCGCCACACCCGTTTCCCCACTTTCGAGGACTTCGCGGCTTGTGGTACCGACAGCCTGAGCAGTTTAAATGCCCCCCACGCCAAAGCCTTTTCAGCCCCCTATTTGCCTTCCACTTTGGCGGCCCACGAAAACCAGCAGTAATAGAACCCCGCAACAGTGAGGAAAAGGAAAACCCTGAAAAGCAAATCATGCGAAAAGTTGCCGGCGTCAAGCCCGTAAAAATAGATTATGAGGACGCTCGCAATTATCCTGAAAAAGTTGAACAGAACCAAGGCAACCGTGCCGGCAACGAATCCGATGAGCCTTTTCCTCAATTCAATCCCGAAGCTCGCAAGGACCGAGGCCCAAACCAGCGCCATTTCAAGCAGGCCCGTGCACAAATAAGTGAAGCCCAAAGGCACCGTGAAAACGTCCAAAAAAACGAGCACAGGTTCGCCGGATTCAATCGTTCCGCCAAGGCCGAAAATTTTCAGTGCGGCAAGGGTTCCCGAAGCGTAAAAATACTCGAACCATTCCAGTGGCACCAGCGATAAAAGGAAGTTGAACAGCAGGAACAGCACCGCGGTTCCCGCGAGGAATTTTCCAGCCTGCGCCGCGTCCTTGTCCGAAAATTTCTGGCTCATTCAAATTCCCTGAGCAAAAGCACCGAAAAATAGTTGCTCCACACCGCGTAAAGCGATGAAATGAAAACGCCGGCCGCGCTCTGCAGCAACACCGCCAGCGCTATGAATCCTGTCGCGATGCCGAGAAATTTTCCTATTTCAGAGAACACATACCCGAAAGTCCAGCCCGCGATGACAGTTATCGCCAGAAGCGCCGCGAAAGGAAAGAAAATCTTCAGCGCTTTCCCTTCAGTGATGCGCCAGCTTTCGGAAAGCGCTTCCGCAATTCCTTTGTTTTCGGAAAGGAAAACCGGCAGCGCAAGCAGCAGCCTCAGGCCGTTCCTCAGCGCAACAAAAACATAAACAATCACGAGCACAAGCGCGAGCAGCGCGAGGAATGAGGGCAAAGCTTCTTCAGGAGTTCCGGCAGCGCCTGAAAAAACGATGAGAAGAATTGCCGCCGCCGGAATCGTGAGGAATTTTTTTTCAAACCACGAGAAGAGCGCCGCAAGGAATGAGGCAACTATCAGCACATAAGCCATCACAAATTTTTTCAGCTTCAGCCTTTCCGTTTTGAATGAAAGCTGTTTCAGCGCAGCCATTATTAAAAGAAAATAAATGTACGCCGCGAGCAGCCCGTAAAAAACCGATAAAGGGAGGAGCGCGATTTCAGTGCCGATTATTTTCGGCATCACCTGCGCGTCCACTTCCTGCGCCTGCGCCTCGGGCAGGTAGGCGCGCGAAAAAAAATCCTCCCCCGCGGCGGCGTAGTAAGCGGTCAGGTAAATTCCCAGCACGATAAGCTGGAGCGCGAGCAGCGCCAAAAAATATTTTTTCGCTTCACTGCTTTCAAGCCATGCTGAAAGCGATTTGTTGACAATGCCGATTGAATCCATGTTTTTCAGATGAATTTGCGCCAAAAAACATATCAATTGTGCCTTTGCATCCGGAAAATTACCCCGCTTCACGCGCCCGAAAACGGTTTTAATGCGGGCACCGTTTTTCCGGAGCCCGTTTATTAAGTAAAAGTATAATAATAACAAAACTCTAATTAATTCTCGGTTAAAGGGCTTTATCGCGCCGAATTGGGTTGGTTTGAATGGCTGAAGTGGCTCCGAGGCAGGGCAGTTACACCGTCAAGGAAGAGGGCGGGAAAAGAATTCTCATCATTGACGCGCGCGACGCCTCCTACATCCCTTCATTCGCGGATGACAGGAACGCGCGCTTCCAGGTTT
This sequence comes from archaeon, assembly GCA_035655375.1. Lineage (GTDB taxonomy): Archaea > Iainarchaeota > Iainarchaeia > Iainarchaeales > Iainarchaeaceae > DASRUO01. Next base: position 1,905 of record DASRUO010000088.1, read on the forward strand.
TGAAGGCGCTCACCGAGGTTGAGGCAAGCCTCGTGGTTCTTGCGGAGGTTTATGAAAGGGTTTACGACGAGGGCCAGACGAAAATGCTCGCCGAAATCGCGGCAATTTACCAGAAATTTGAATCTGAAAATGTCTGGAGCTACTCGCATCTGGGCGACGCGAAAAAGGAGGCGGAAAAGGATTTCGGGAGAAGGCATAATGCCATTGTTCGGGTCACGCACGATGAACTGCTTTACGACCCGATACTGTCCTACATAATCCTTTTGGAGGAAACGGGCGCCGAAAAAAACAGGCTCGCCGCGACGCCCGAGGAAAACAAGAGCGACGTTTACCTGAAAAGCCTCACCTACATCAGGCAGGCGTTTGAATCCACGGAGCTTATAAGAAAGGCGCGCGTACTGCTCGCAAAGCTTGAAAAGGCGCCTGACACAAACGATTTGTACAGGAGCTTTTTCGAGGCGCAGGTGAAGCCGAGCTTCATCGGCTCAAGGCTGGTTTTCGGGGACGAGGAAAAGCTGGAGCTTCTCGATGAATATTCGGTGAAGAGCGCCACTGTGCAGATTTTCAAGCATCCGAACAAGCCTGAAAGGCTTTACTTCGTGAGCCTGCCGGAGTATTCATTGTCCCCTGAAAAGTATTTCCTTGTAAGCAAGACAAAGGAAACCGTTGCCTCTTTCGCCCCCGGCCGCGCCTCATTATCCACGCTGGCGAAAAGCAGGCGCTACTTTGAGAGGATTTACCAGTCAACAATCCGCGACATAGCGAAGCAGGAACGCATTGAAATTTCAGGCGATGAAATAATAGAGCTCAGCGAAATCGTCGCGCGCTACACCGTTGGTTATGGCGTGCTTGAAATACTTTTGTCAGACAGGCGCCTGACGGATATTTTCATTGATGCGCCAATAGGCAACAAGCTCATTTACGTTGTCCATTCGGAGTTCGGCCAGTGCCAGACCAACATCATTTACACGCAGGACGAGGCCGATTCATTCGCTTCAAAGCTGAGGGCGATGTCGGGAAGGCCGTTCGATGAGGCGCACCCGGTTCTTGATTATGATTTGCCCGGCTTTGAGACAAGGGTTGCGGCAATCAACCCTCCATTGTCGCCGGATGGAAGCGCGTTCGCGTTCAGGCTGCACAAGACAACCCCTTGGACCCTGCCGCAATTCATTGATGTTAAATTTTTGACCCCTTTAAGCGCGGGCCTTCTTTCATTTTTCATTGACAGCCAGGCGACAATGCTTGTCACGGGCTCGCGCGGTTCCGGCAAAACCTCCTTGATGGGCGCGCTCATGCTTGAAATACTGCAGAATTCAAGGCTCATAGTGCAGGAAGACACGCTTGAATTGCCGGTTGATTACATGAAAAGCATCGGCTTCAACGTGCAGAGGCTGAAGACAAGGTCGCCAATCGGCGCGAAGGACGCCGAGAGCAGTGAAGTGGCGCCTGAGGAAGCCCTCAGAACGGCATTGAGGCTGGGCGACAGCGCCCTTATAATCGGGGAAGTGAGGAGCCGCGAGGCAAAGGTTTTGTACGAGGCGATGCGTGTCGGCGCCGCGGGCAACATTGTCATGGGCACAATCCATGGCGACAGCGCTTACAGCGTGTGGGACAGGGTTGTGAATGATTTGGAGGTGCCGAACACTTCCTTCAAGGCAACCGATGTTGTCGTGGTTGCGAGGCCGATAAGGTTTAAGGGCAGCCTTGAAAGGCACAGGCGCGTAACCCAGATGACCGAGGTTAAAAAACACTGGCTCACCGACCCCGCGAACGAGGGCGGCCTCCTTGATTTGATGCAGTATGACGCGAAAAACGACAGTCTTGACCTCATTGAGGATAACCTCAAGGAAAGCGATTTGTTCAGCAGGATTAGCAGCACTTCCGGCCTCGCGATCGACAAAATCTGGAAAAACATCAGGATGGTGGGCGAATCAAAAAGTTACCTCGTTGAGCTGAAGAACGAGTTCAAGGTGCCCGAACTGCTTGAAGCCGAAAACACGGTCATTGCGAACAACAAGCTGGTGCTTCTGAAGGAGGAGCAGCTCGAGGAATTCGGCTCCGTTGATTACAGCGAGCTTTTGGGCAAGTGGAAGAACTGGGCAAAAACGAATCTGCTTAAAAGGGTGAAGAAAGGCCTGAAGCAAAATGAGTGAAAAGCATGAAAGGCATGAAAGTTTTTTTCAAGCAGGCGGAAAAAACCATTAATCGTTACAGGGTAAGTGAAAATCCGGAAGGAATTGAAATGTTTTCGTCGGATAATAAAACTAAATGGCTGGCGGGGAAGCGGAATGGCTGACAAAAGGGAAAGGCAAACAGGCCGGAAAACCATCGGCGAGCTTTACGGCGGCATCACGGTTTCCGGAAAGGATTTTTCCGAGGGCGACAGGAAACTCAGGAAAAAGCAGGAGCCATCATTTGTAAGCCTGTGCAAAAGGCTTTACACGATGTCACCATCGATGGGCAAAGGCGGCGCCTTCACCGAGGAAAACAAGAAAGCCGTTCAGTTCCTGAACTGGCAGCTTTCGCCGGAAGAGTTTTCCGGCGCGTCAAAAATAGTCCTCATGCTTTCGCTCCTCGCGGCGTTCGTTGCCGGAACACTGGTTCTATTCACGCCCCTGAACGCTATTTTTTCCGCGCTGAAAATAACTGGCATCAACGCATTGCTTTTCGCTTACGGCCCTTTCCTCCTTGGCGCAGTGGGGCTTGTCTCATACTTTCAGGGCTTTCCAGCGCTGGAAGCGAGGAAGGAGCAAACGCGCGCCCTCACTTACGTGCCTGAAATTATGGGCTACATGATCATGTCCTTAAAGCTCGTGCCAAACCTTGAAAAGGCCGTGGAATTTTCGGCGGAGCACGGCCGTGGAAAGATAGCCTTCGACCTGAAAAACCTTTTATGGGAAA
>DASRUO010000089.1:0-6859 GCA_035655375.1 archaeon
GAACCAGTTCATTGCGGGGCTTTTGCTGGGCTTATCCGTCTGGTTCAGGGGGACCAATGCGGTGATAATACTGGCTTTCCTTATAGGGGCCCAGCTGAAATCCCGGAAAAACACCGGAAATTTACGCGATAAATTGCCGCTGAGCCTGCTGCTGGGCGCCATCGTATCGGTGGTGCCCTCGCTTATCGTTACGCAGCTCATGCTCGGAACGCCTTGGGGCTACACTTACCTTGCAAACGAGTTTGACATCCATAACGGGTTCAAGCAGGATTTTGACATTTTTAAAATGGCCGAGTACACCGGAAGGTATGGGCTGTTTTTGCTTTTAGGCATTGACCCGCTTCTTTCGCGCGGGCTGATGCTGCTGTTCCCGCTGACGCTTGTCGCGCTGCTGAAGGCGAAACACCTGAGGGCTGAAACATTGCTGGCGGCCGCTTTTATAATAATGATTTTTTCCTTTTCGGCAATAGTGCCTGACGGCAGGTATTTCATACCCCTGATGCCGCTGTTCCTGTTTGCGCTGGTGCCTTTCGCGGACCAAATCATTGAACGCGTGAAGGGGAAAACACACGGCGTTGTTGACAAGGCCAAAGTAATTTATGCCATTGCCCTGATTTTCCTCGTGACAACGGGCGTGATTTTCCTTGTGCAATCGGAAAAAACCGGGGTTAAGTATGCGGTCTCCCAGAAAATCTACGGTTCAACAAATGAAGGTTCATTGCTGGTTGACACTGCCGGCGGGCACACGGTGAGCTTCCTGTTCGAAAAGTTCGGCGACAGGAGAGTGGAAGTGATGACAGCCCGGCAATTATCGGATAATGTCCAGAACACGTGCTGGGTGAAAGTAAATGGGGGTTTGGGCAACATTTATTCCAGCATTGTCACCCTTTACCCGAGAACGGAGTTTTCAATCCAGGCATTCATGAAAACCGACAGGGTTGAAGTGAGCGTAAAGCCGCTGGAAGAGTTCCTGAAAGAAAACGGGATAACCAAGGAAATGATTTCCTGCAGATAATCAGCGCTTTTCAGCCAGCAACTGAATTGTGTCCCCTCTCCCGAAAAATGAGAAAATGTAAGCAATCAAAATAGACAATGGGGCAAGCACTGGCAAAGTAACAATGGCAAGCAGAAGCTGCATGTAAAAAAACGCGCCTTTTTCAACCGGCTTCCTTTTCATCAGCCTGTAAAGAAAATTGAATTCGAATCCAATTGAATTGTACATGGACTGCATCACGCCGAACGGGTTGAATTCAAGCGAATAATGGGATATTTTCACTATCCTGAAGCCGTTTTTTTCAGCCAAAGCTGAAATTGTTTCCGGGGAAAAATGGCTGAGGTGCCTCGGCACATCCAAATGAAACCAGTTGGATTTCCAGAGCCTGAAACTCAAACTATTGATGTTCGGGACGGCTATGAAAAGCAGGCCGCCCTTTTTCAGCAATTCCCTGGAATGCGCGAGATAAAGGCCCGGATTATTCAGGTGTTCGGCTACGTGCCAGAACGTGATTAGGTCAAAAGAATTTTTTTTGTAACCTGCTTTCAAGAGGTCGCCGTATTTTATGTCAATTCCCTGTGAGGCCAGCTCCCCCGTGAACTTTTTCGAGGACTCCGAAACCTCGATGCCGTGGCATTCCCACCCGAGGCTTTTCATGGTTTTAAGAAAGGTTCCGGCGCCGCAGCCCACATCAAGGGCCTTTCCGGGCTTTATTCCGGAAAAAAAATTTTTCCGGAGCCCCTGTATTATGCCGAAAACAAAACCGGGCTTCTCATAATAATTCCCCTTATAATATTCGGAAAGCCTCCTGCCGGCCGGGGGCGGGCTGACGTAAACCGTTCCGCAGGAACCGCATTTTGAGAGCCGCACCTTTTTTTCGCGGAACTCGAAATCCGCGCATTCCATGAAAAAAACAGGATTGGCTGAACCACAAACATTGCAACGCAAAAGAAAAACCCTTTTTCACGATTTCAGGATGTCAAGAATCATCTGGAGGCCGTTGATTGTTCCCTTGGCAAAATCGGCCCCCACACCCTTGCTTTGCCCGACACGTTTCCTGAAGGCGATCGGGCACTCAATGACTTTTAAGTTGTTTTTCAGCGCCGCCATTATCATGTGCGGGGAAAAGTGGTTTCCTGTGACATCAAAAGTGCCGATGATTTTGTCAAGGGCTTCCGGGCGTATAAGCCTGTAAGTGCACCCCACATCCGTGAGCCTCAGCTTTCCCCAGTACCTGAGCTGGATGAGTTTTGCGACAAAAATGTTGCCTATCTGAATGAACGGGGTAACATGGGAATCTGAAGCCACGATTTCCATCGTTGTCCTTGTCCCGACAACCATGTCCACATTTTCAATGTAAGCGAGGAGTTTCCTGAGGTCAGACGCAAAATAAGTCTGGTCACCCTCGACGAGGCAGACAAGGTTGCCGGCCTTCCTCGCTTCCTTGAGGGCGCGGACGCACGCGGCCCCGTAGCCCTGAACCGGCTCCTTCACGACTTTTGCACCGGCCTTCCTTGCGACCTCCGCTGTCCTATCCACGCAATTGTTGTCAATAACGACAATATTCACCACTTCCTTCATTTTTTTGAAATCCTTTACTGCCCCGCCGATGGAAAGCTCGTCATTGTATGCGGTCATGCCGACGCTTATCCTCGGGTTTGCAACAGGGTTTTGCCTCACAGCCCTCGGCTTTTCATCCAGCTTCATCAGGCTGAATTCAGCCAGCAGGCCCAAAAATGAAATCAGGAACAACACGTTTGAAGCATCAATTAGTGGGCCAAATGGAAAACCGCAGGAGCAGAACAGGCCGAAAAACCAGTTCAGGAAAAACAAGGAATAGAGAAAAATACCGGCAAGAAAGAGAAAAAACGAGTACAAAATAAGTTTGCCCATGGATACACCCGAATATGAATTCAAACCCGGTTTAGTTTAAAAAACATGCTAACAGGCCCCCCCGTGCCCGCATTTATTTTGCCCCCCAGAACCGGACCTTCACCGGCCTGCGGAGGAAAAAAAGTAAGCCGAAAAACGCCACGAGAACATAACCAGTGAAGAAAAAAAGGAGTGAAAGTGCCACGGCGCCCTCGCTTGCCACGGAAACAAATGAAAGCAGGAACACCAGCGAAACGTCCCTCGTGCCGATGCCGGAAACGCTTATCGGGATGAGGTCAAGAAGTGATATTACGGGGAAAACGAGGAAGGTGAATTCAAGCGGCATGCCTATTGACAGTGAAACCGCGAGGAGATAGAAAAAAAACGTGCCAACAACCCATATTACAAGTCCGAGAAGCACCGATGAAATGAAAAGCAGGGGCTTTTTTTCCACGAGCTTCAGCGCGGAAAAAAAACTTGAAAAGCCTATTGAAACCCTTTCCTTCATGCTGTCTGGAACAATCAAGTTGAAGGCAGGCCTGAGGAGCATTTTGAGGTATTTTTCCTTGAAGAGGAGGAAAACGCCGGCCGCAAAAACTATGAACACCAATAAAATCAGCTCCACGGAAACCGCGGAGTAGCCATAAAGGCTTATGAACGCGAGGCTGGAAAGCAGCGCGAAACAAAGCAGAATGCTCACATCAATCACCCTGTCAAGCACAACCGAGGAAACCCCTATGGAAAGCGGCACGCCGTCCTCTTTGAGGTAAAGCGCCCGCACAAAATCCCCTATCCTGCCCGGAGTGACGCTGCTCACAAAAAAACCCACATTCACAAGCCTTGTGGACTCCGCAAGTGAAATCTTTCGGCCCTGGCTCTCAAGAATTGCTTTCCACTTCAGGCCTTTCAGCAAAATAAGCATGAGAAGAATAAACAGGGCTGAAACATAAACTGGCGCATCAATCCCTGCAAGCGTTTCAATTACAAGCGAAAGGTCAACCCTTGACAGAATGAAGGCAAAAAAAACCAGCCCTATGAGCAGGAACGCCCTTTTGTCAAATTTCATCGGAAACCACGGCAAGAAAAGCTATTTTTTCAGGACACTTTTTCTTTCATAGTACAGTATTTCTTCCTGCACTTTCCTGGACCTCTTGACTATCTCCGCGATAAGGCCGATTATTATCACCTGAAAGCCCATTATAAGGAGCAATGCGGACAGGACTGCGGTAGGAAGGTACGGAGAGACGAGGCCCGTTGAAATGTAATGCGCCAGCACCCTCAAGCCGAACAATGTTCCGGCAAGGAACATAAGGGCGCCCACAAAAGAAAAAACCTTTAAGGGCCGGTAAGTGAGGTAAGAGGAAAGAATCGTGAGGCCCACCTTTTTCGCGTACACAAAAATGTTGGAAATGAGCCTTGAAGGCCCGTCCCTTTTCCGGAAATCAACCGGAACCTCCATTATTGAAAGCTTCTTGTCAAACGCTTCGAGGATTGTTTCCTGCGTGTAAGTGTAATCCGAAAAAACGTTTATCCTCAGCGCGGCTTCCCTTGAGAAAGCCCTGAAGCCCGTCTGGGAATCGGAAACTGGAATTCCTGTAATGGCCCGCATCAGGAATGACACAAGATGGTTGCCGAGCCTCTTGTGGGCGGGCATGTACTCTATTTTGCCGCGGAACCTTGAGCCAAGCACGATGTCGGCTTTGCCGTCCACGATAGGCTTCACAAGCAGCGGAATCTGCGCTTGGTTGTACTGGAAATCCGCATCAGTGTTCACTATTATGTCGGCGCCCATTTCGAACGCCTTTCCCATGCCGCGGGAAAACGCTTGCGCAAGGCCCCTGTTGGCAGTATTCCTTAACACTGTTGCCCCGAATTTTTGCGAAATGACTGAAGTTGAATCAGTGGAGCCGTCATCAATCACCAGCACCTCAATTTCCGTGATGCCGGGAATTTTTTTCGGTATCTCACGAATCACTTTCCCTATTGTCTTTTCCTCATTAAAAGCCGGAATGGTGACGACAAGCCGCATACATTGTACAGGGCAATTAATGATTATAAAGCATTGTTTTCCGGCGTTTGTGCCTGAATGGCACGGGCTGCCGGCGGGATTTTCTGAAAAAAGTCAGCGCTTTTTGAACCATTCGGCGAAGAGTTTTATTCCTTCCTCGAGCCCCACTTTCGGGGAAAAGCCGAGGGTTTTCCTGGCCATGGAAATGTCGGCCAAAGTGTTTTCGACATCCTCCTTCCTTTTCCCGGAAAAGGTTATCTTCGCCTTTTTCCCGAGGCTTTTTTCAAGGAGCATTATGAGTTCCGACACGCTCCTTGCACCGGAGTTCCCTATATTGAAAACGCTGAAACCCCGGGTTTTTTCCAGCGCCAGCAGTATGCCGCCGACGGCGTCAGAAACATAGGTGAAATCCCTTTCCGCTTTCCCGTCGCCGAAAACCTCTATCCTTTCCCCCTTGGAAATTCTTTCGGCAAAGCCGTAAACGGCCATGTCAGGCCTTCCCCCGGGGCCGTAAACGGTGAAAAAACGGAGCACTGTAATCGGGATGCCGTGCAGATGATTGAATGAATAGGCAAGGTTTTCCATCGCTATTTTGGAGGCCGCGTAAACGCTTAAGGGCGTGGAAATTTTTTGCCCCTCATTGAACGGGGTTTTGTTTTTTCCGTAAACGCTGGAAGTTGACGCCATCACAACCGCTTTTATTTTGTTGCCGCGCGCGAAATTCAGGACGTTAAGGGAACCAATGATATTGGTTTTCAGGTATTCGCCGGCATACTTTGATGAATCCCTTACGCCGGTCCTTGCGGCAAGATGCACTATGTGGGTGATGGACTTTTTTGAAAGCCCCTCAAACAACGCGGGGTCATTGATGTCGCCCTCAATGAATTCCAGAAGCCCGCTTTCCAGCAGGGGGGCGATATTTTTTCTCTTGAGCGAAACATCGTAATTTGGGAAAAAATTGTCCACGCCCACAACCTTAATGTTGTTTTTTACGAGCTGTTTGGCGAGGTTGCACCCTATGAAGCCGGCACAGCCGGTCACCAGAATCTTCATAAATATAGAAGAATCGGTTGGATTGTATTAAAAATATTGGCAGTACGCGTGAAGAACCCACACACGCCTGAAGGCATCGGCTTCCACCGGGTTGGTCATGATTTCCTGTAAACCACAAAATCCCTGTATGAAAAAGCCACGGGATACGCGAGGGGCTCCGCATAAAAACCGCCCTTGACCACGACGTATTTCACGTCCAGGGCATCAATGCAGCTGCCGCACAAATTATCGGCCATTGACTGCTGCATTTCCGTGAGGGACTTGAGGTTGGCGTATTCTTCCTGTGAATAATAGAGGAGTTTCACGTCGCTGAGGTAATTCCCGGTCAGGTCAAACGGCACCTTGTTTGAGAACTCGGCTATTTTGTAAGAGTGCGGGGCGAAAAAAATTGCCCTTGACACTTCCGGGTCAAAGCCCCTGAACTCGGCCGCGAACACCGCTTCCTCAAGCGTGATTTTGGAGCCTTCCCTGTAATGCGCAAGTATTGAGGAAGTGAAGAAAAAAACCAGGCAGAAAATTATTAATGCCAATTTCAGCAAATCCTGGTTGACCGGAAGGCGGATTTTCTCCAGGAAAGACGCTGCCATGAATAGAATCCCAAACAACGCCAGTTCAATGACCCTGCCGACAAGCATTACGCCGAAAAAGCCGAACAAAAAATAAAGGAAGGCGCCTGAAGCGAAAAGCACGCCGAACATTTTCTGCTCCCTCGTGAAAGGGGATTTTTTCAGGGCAAGGTATGCGAAAGAAATTATGAACACTGAAAAAACCGCGAACCCGATCCACGGAAAAAGAATCTGCGCGTAATATAAAAGGCCCCTGCCGGGCGCGGATGATGAAAGGCCCGCCCCGAAAAAAATATTGAAAAGTATCGGCAGGTAATTCGCAAAAAAAGCGGGAAGCGCCAGCAATGACGAAGCAAAAATTTTCTG
>DASRUO010000090.1:0-2003 GCA_035655375.1 archaeon
TGCCGTCGGGGTAAATAGTTTTCAGTGAAATTGTTGCGTCCGAAACTTTTTCCTTTCCGCTCAGCACTTTCACTGAAAGGCTCTGGCTTGAGTAAGGGAAAATTTTCGAGGGCGCGTATTCCATTTCAAGCGGCTTTTTCTCTGTTGAGTCAAGCCTCACGCTTTTCGAGTAAATCTGCGTGCCGCTGTTTTCAAGCGTGAAATCAAGCGTTGTTTCCTTTTTTTCGACAGGGCTTAATTTCATTGTGCCGCTGAGTGAAGTGCCATACTCAAACCTCGCTGTTTCAGCCTCGAAATCATATGCCTCATCCCTGCCGCTGAAAACTTCCAAACCATTATTTTCAACGCTGTAATCTGACATTTTCACTGCCCTGTCAGCATTTGAAACGCTGAGCGCGCTGTTCTGCACGCTCCCGTAAAAGTTCAGCATTTCAAAGGAAAGCGAATACTTTTTTCCGATGCCCAAATCAAACGGTTCCTCATTCCCCGCGAAATCGCCTTCAGGCGCTTCAATGCTGGCACTGAAGCAGAATTCTTCCGTGCATTCAGCGCTCTGCGTTACAGGAAAAACCCTTTCAAAGGCGTCCGCGTAAAGCTCCTGCCTTGAATCATTTTCCCTTGAAAAGCCCAATACTGTGTCCAGCGGCGCGCGGTAATAGTTTCCGTTGGAGCCCAAAGACCAAGCCCTGAAAAGGATTTTTTCAATGGTTCCGGAGGAAACGCCTTCAGAAATGCTGAAGGAGAATTCCGCATCGTAAACCCCGCCGGCATTTTCAGAATTCCAAGCCGTGTTAAACCATTTGAGGCTGCCATATTCAGCGCCCGCAAGGTCTTCGGCTTCATTTGAGGGCGGATTAAAGCTTGAGCCCCCAGAAAAAGAGTCGCTGCTGAAATTCACGCCGCTTATTGCAATGCCTTCGCCTTCAACGCGCGCGTGCAATCCGAGTTCTTCAACATCTTGCGAAGGCGCCCTGAGCAGCAGCCTTGCAACGTATTCTTTTCCCGGCTGCAAAGCCCTCGCGTTTTCCCCTGAATTTTTTTCCTTCACGCTTTCAAGAGTTATTTCAGGGAAATCGCCGCGCAATTCCGCAGCCATTGCCGCTGTGATGGAAACCTTTTTGCCGGGCTGCAAAGTGTACAAAATCGTTGAATGGTTCGCATAGCCTTCCTTTTTGAAAACGAAAAAATACCTTTTATCGGTTTTGAGCTGGACGCTCTGCTTCCCGCTTTCCCCGAGGTTTACAAGGTTCAGGGCCTTTCCGCTTTCACCCCTTACTTCAACTTCCACATCCTCAATTGCGCTTCCGCCGGAATCAACGGCTTTCAGTTCCACTGAACCGAAGCCAAATTCAAGCCTCACGTTCAGGGTTGTTGTCCCCGCGGCATTGGGCCTTCCGGTGCCTGATTTTCCCGAAGCGTAATACTTCTGCGCGGAAGCGTAAATGTTCGCGTCCGGAACCGAGGAGAATTCCGCGAACCCGTTTGAATCAGTGAGTTCCATTCCAATGGAACTTAAAGTTGTTTCATCGTCCGCGTCCGCAAGCACGACTTTTGCCCTCTCAACAGCTTTGCCTTCCTCGTCCAAAACCTTTACATTAACATTGCCGCATTTTTCCGGGGTGCACGGGCTCAAAAGTATTTCAATATCCTTTTGCACGCCTTTTTCAGGCCCTGAAATTTCAATCGTTTCAAATCCTTTCAGCGCGTACCCTTCCGCTGAAGCCGCGTATGAGTAGGTTCCGAAATCTTTCAGCGCAATGCTTTTCTTTGAGGGAAAATCAAGCGAGAATTCTTTCGCCGCGGATTTCACTTTAATCACTGCCACGCTCAGTTCCCGCCCGCTTGCCTCATCCTTCACGGAAAAATTCAGCGTCGCCTTCACATCCTTTGACAAAAGGATTTTTTTTGCCGTTGATTGTTTAGCCTCAACCGCGATTGAATCCTGTTCAGAGGCATACCTCAATTCCGAATCGCTTGCCTCAATTTTGTATTCGCCTTCCTCC
>DASRUO010000091.1:0-2423 GCA_035655375.1 archaeon
AGCCGAACGCGACTTGAGCGCGATGCTCATCTCCGACATTCACGTGGGAAGCAGGCTTTTCCTTGAAAAAGAATTCAAGAAATTTCTTTCATGGATTAACGGCCACGCCGTATCCGAAAAAGAGCTGGAACGCATGGGAAAAATAAAGTACCTTTTCATTGCAGGTGACAATGTTGACGGCGTCGGAATTTACCCGGACCAGTTTGACGAGCTTGAAATAAAGGACGTATACCAGCAGTACGCGAAATTGTCCGAATACCTGAAGGAAATTCCGGAATACATCGAGGTTTTCATCTGCCCGGGGCAGCATGATGCGGTGAGGAGGGCTGACCCCCAGCCCGCGGTTCCGCAGGAATACTTTCCGGAGCTTGAATCCGCGAAAAACATCCACTTTGTGGGAAGCCCGGGCTGGATTGAGGTTGAAGGGCTTAAATGCATGATGTACCACGGCGCATCACACCACGACATGTACGCCGCAACCAAGCACCTGAATCCAAAAGAGCCTGAAAAGGCCATGATAGAGCTGCTGAAAAAAAGGGACCTTTCAACCGGCTTCGGGCTCACGCAGCCTTACGTGCCCGAGAAAAGGGATTTCATGCTCATACGCGAGGAGCCGGATTTTTATTTCGGCGGGGACATGCACCACAAGGGCTATGCGCAGTACAGGGCCTGCATGGCCGCCAATGCGGGAACGTGGCAGGAGCAGACAGAGTATCAGATAAGGAAAGGGCACATTCCCACGCCGGGAATAGCGCTGGACATAAACCTGAAAACAAGGAAGCTTACCGAAAACAATTTTTATTCCAAGGGGCAGTGAAAAAAATGGAACTGGCATGCGAGCCATTGGTTGAAAAATATTTTGGGGAAATCAAAAGCAAGGTTGACAGGCATTACCTCAAAGCGGTTGAAGCGAGAAAAACCGGCAAAGATGCGGTAACTGAGGTTGAATGCCCCCCGACTTTGGACCTCGCCGACAGGACTGAAAACATCATCGGCCCCGAAGGGGTTGCGAAAATGTACCGCGAGCTTTTCTCCGAATTCAACGGCGACAGGGTGAAGGCAATCTTCAAGCTTTTCAGGGAAATAATCGAGGGCAGGCTTGGAAACATTCCGGACAACGAGAAACGCCTGGAGCAGGCGGTGAAAACATGCCTCGTGCTAGTAACGGAAGGGGTTGTTGTTGCGCCGCTTGACGGGGTGCCGAAAGTGCGGATAAGCCGCAACCATGACGGAAGCAAATACGTGGACATATACTTTGCGGGGCCCATAAGGGCGGCCGGTGGAACCGCAACGGTTTTCCCGCTGATTCTCGGGGATTACGCGAGGCAATTGATGGGCCTTGACAGGTTCAAGCCCACGGAAGAAGAAATTGAGAGGTATGTGGAGGAAATAAACACTTATGACGAGATAATCACAAGGCAGTTCAAGCTGAAAGACGATGAAGTGAGGAAAATAATTAGGGGCTGCCCGGTGTGCATCAACGGCGAGCCCACGGAAGAACGCGAGGTCACGACTTACAGGGACATCGGAAGGGTTCCAAGCAACAGGATCCGCGGCGGAATGTGCCTGGTGATTTCGGAAGGCATAGGGTTGAAGGCGATGAAAATCATGAGCCTCGCGAAAATGCTGGGGCTAAACTGGAAGTGGCTCGAGGAAATAATAAAGGTCGGGAAAGGCGCAAGCGGGAAGGAAACCGACATAAAGCCCAATTACACGTATCTTTCAAGGATTGCCGCTGGACGGCCGATTTTTTCCTATCCCAGCAGGATTGGCGGCTTCAGGCTCAGGTATGGAAGGGCAAGAAACACCTGCGTGATGGCGAAAGGCGTGCATCCCGCCACAATGTACATGCTGGATGAGTTCCTTGCCGTTGGGACCCAGGTAAAAATTGAAAGGCCCGGGAAAAGCGCTGAAATGTTCCCGGTTGACTCAATCGAGGGGCCCATAGTGAAGCTCGCTGGCGGCGAGGTGAGGAAAATAGGCTCCGTGGAGGAGGCGCTGGAACTCAGGGGAAGGGTGAAGGAAATACTTTTCCTCGGCGACTGCCTCATCACTTTGGGCGATTTCAGGAAAACCGCGCACCCGCTGATGCCCGCGGGATACTGCACCGAATGGTGGAAGCTTGAACTGGGGGAAATGGTGGAAGCGAAAAAGGTTGAAGGCTTCGATTTTGAAACGATAATTTCAAGGCCTGAACTCGTGGACCAGAACACCGCGATAGAGCTTTCAATGCACGGGGTTCCGCTGCACCCGAAATTCCTGCATTATTACACCGCGCTTTCCCCTGAAGAGGCCTCGGCGCTTGTGGCGGAGGTGCGCGGGGCAGAAAAAAAATTTTCGGGAACCGAAATAGACGAGCTCATTTTCACGGAAAACGCTGAAGTGAAGGGAATGCTTGAAAAAATAGGGCTGCCCCACAGGCA
>DASRUO010000092.1:0-7983 GCA_035655375.1 archaeon
TATACTTATCTCGTGTGGGGCTTCATGGCGATGTTTTTGGCATCCACAATCTTCAAGGACATAGGCGCGCTGCTCACCTCAATAGGATTGATAGGCTTCGGAATCACTTTCGCGCTGCAGAAGCCGATACTCAATTTTGTCAGCTGGCTCACGATAGTCATCACAAAGCCCTTCAACATCGGCGACAGGATTGAGGTCAGCGGCATTCGCGGCGATGTGCTGACAATCCAGACCATGTACACCAAGATACAGGGCACAAGGGTTAACACGCATGAGAAAAGCGAGAAAATAATCACGGTGCCCAATGAACAGATACTCGCAAACCCCGTCATAAACTATTCGAGGGCGGGCGAGATTTACTCCGACGACCTCACATTCTCGGTAACCTATGAAAGCAACTGGCGGAAAGCCGTTGAAATACTTGAAAAGGTCACGAAAGGCGTCATAAAAAAGTTCGTGAAAAACCAGATGCCGGCATCCTTTGCGGAGAAAAGGGCGTGGCAGGAGGCGATAAACCTCCTGCAGGCTGCCTCGAAAAAGCTCAGGAAAGGTTTTGTGAGGGAATCGGTCAAGGAAAAAATAGAGATTCTCAAAACAGCCGAAAGCGTTTCCGAGATAGAGCTGCCGAAGCCGAAAATCCGGTTAATACTAGGCGCATCATCAATTGACCTCAACGTTTTGTACCAGACAGACCTCCACTCGGTCAGCTCTTCGCGGAACGAGATTGTGAGGGGCTTCCTCGAGGAAGTGGAGAAAAGGAGCGACATTGAACTCGCGTATCCTCACATGCAGCTTGTGTACGACGAAAACGCCAAGAAGTTTTCGGCGAAACAGAAAAAGCTTTTCAAAAACCCTGAAGGCGGCGCAGAGTAAGCCGCCGGAAAATAGGCCACTGCCTTCCGGGCGGGGAAAAAACCTCTCACCGCTGTGAATCATTCACCGCTCATTCATCGCTTTTTGAGCCGATGAAAAGCAGCACCCCGAAAACCAGTATTATAACGGAGTAAAGCGGGAAAACCACGCCGGGAAAACTGGGCGAGAAAGGGTAATAGCACAATTCAGCCAAACGCTTCGAGCAGTAAGAAGCCCAGTACTCGTAAGCCACCGCAATTATTCCAAGGGCAATAAGCGCGAGGCCGAAATCTTTTGAGGAAAGGTCCATGCTGGAAAAGTATTGCTGCGGAGCTGATTTAAAGGTTTTTTACGCGCCACAAAGGAAGGCCCTGCCTTCAGCCGCGGGCTTTTCACGCGCGGAAACGCGGCGCTGGCACCGCAAAAATTAATTAATGCGGAAACACCTATTATCTGCATATGCAGGAAACACTCAACTTCGGCGCGGCGGAAAAGGCGAAAATCGCGGAAGCGCTCTCAAAATTCGAGGAAGCCGCCACGACGAATTACTTCGAGGAAAGGCGCGCGAAGCGCGGCGGCTGCACAATCACTTTATACAATTCCGGAAAGGTTTCAATTCAGGGGGCAAACGCCGCGAAAGTGAAGGAAGAGCTCTTATCAATGCTCGGCCTGAAACAGGAATTCACCATAGGAATTGATGAAACCGGCCGCGGCGAAAGGAACGGCCCGATGGTGGTTGCCGGCGTTTTGGGGGACACGAACGCTTTGAGGGAACTTCGCGACAGCAAAAAAACAACGGACATCGCGAAGAAAGAGAAAATAGTTTCCGAAAAAATGCTCGGCTCCGTCATTGTTTCACTGAACGCGGAACTCATTGACCTGGCGAGGAACAAAGGCAAAAATCTCAATCAGCTTGAAGCGGAAACGATTGAAAAAATTGCGGAAATACTTTCAGGATTCCATGAAGGCAAAATCATGGTGGATGGCGCGCCGCTTAAGGTGAAAAACAAAAGCATTAATTTCCTGCCGAAAGCCGATGATTTGGAGCCTGTTGTGGGCGCGGCGAGCGTCATTGCGAAGCACGCGCGGAATAATTCAAGCGACAAGGGCGAAAGGAAAACGTGGAAAAAGAAAAGCGGGCGTTAGCGGGCAAAAGAAATGATTTTATGGGAAGGGAAAAAAGGTTCATCTGCTTCACGTGCTATTCATTCCACCCTGAAATGCGCGGGGTTTCGGAAAAAGAATTCAGGGCCGGAAACAAGGCGTGCAGGGAGGAAAAATGCAAATTTAAGGGGCGCGTCCTGGAGGAATCCTTTCACTGCGAGGAATGCGGGAAAATGCTTCCTTGGAAAGATGCGCGCCTGCACGGCCACGAAAAAAAGTTTTAAGCGGTTTTATTTTTTCTTTTTCTTTCCGGAGCCGAACGCGAGCCTGTGAAGGTCTTTCCCGGAAATTTTTTTCGCCACGCCGGCTTTGCCGGGCTTGTTGCCTCTTTTGAAAACCCTTGATTTCGCCACAATGTGTTTTTTCTGCAGCTCTAAAAGGATTTCCTTTATGCCGATTATTTCTGCTTCGGCGGTGGAGCGGAAGCCTTCAAGCTTCCGGACCTTTTTTTCCAGGTGCGCGGCATCGGCGGCTCCGGCGGGAAAAGCCTTCACTTTTTCGAGCTCCTGAATCCGTTTATGCGCTAATTCAATCTTTTTTTCAAGCAGTGCTTCCTTTCCCGGCAGCATTGCAGCGGCACCTTCACCGCTCGAATAAGCCGTCAAGCCCTCTTCACCTGCCGGATCGCCCTGCGCGGAAACCTCTTCCTTTCCGCGGAAGAAGAACAGCAGCACATTGCCCACGCCGAAAGCCGTGATGAGCACGAGCAGGAAAATAGTTGTAAGCGCCATAAAAAGAATGGCACTGGATGATTTTTTAAAGGCTTTTTTTGAACAGTAAGGAAAAGTTTTTGCCTGTGGCGGCCTCAACCTCGGCAAATGACACGCCCTTCAATTCCGCCACTTTTCCACAAACCCTCGGAATCCATGAAGGCTCCGATTCTTTCCCTTCAAAAGCCACTGGCGCATCGGTTTCAAGGAGGAGGTTTTCAAGCGGTATTAGCTTTACTACCTCAGCGGAAGGGGAATCAGAAAAAATTATCGGGCCGCAGGAAATGTAAAAGCCGAGCGAAACAGCGCGCGCAGCCGTTTTTTTGCTGTTTGTGAACCAGTGCATGTGCACCTTTACCGCGCCCATTTCCTCAAGAATGTCAAGGCACCTTGATTCCGCGTAGCGCGCGTGCACGACCACGGGCTTATTTTTATCGGCTGCAAGCGAGATGAAGCGCCTGAAAACATTTTCCTGCAGATTTTTCTGCCCTTTGGAGGCGGCGTACTTGAAATCAAGGCCTATTTCACCCACAGCGGCGGCGTGCGCAATATTTTTCTCGACAAAGGCAAAAGAGGATTCAGTTTCGTTTTCACTCATTGAAAGCGCGTTTCCGGGGTGCAGTCCCAAAGCGCAGTGCACGGCGGAAAACTTTTCCGATAGCGCGAGGTTTTTCCTCAAGGATTTGGCGCCAGTGGCGTTTGAAAGCATGCGGGAAACGCCTTTATCCGAGGCATTGGACACTTTTTTTGCGGGGTTTTTGAACCAGTCAAGGTGGCAGTGCGAATCGGCTAACAAAGTAACACCCTTTTAAAAACTTTCTTGAACAAGAAATTTTAAAACAAACATTTTTTGATGGTTGCCATGCCGCGGATAAAAGCGTCTGAAGAGGGAAAAATTCCTGAAAAGGGCGGCCCCTCCATAATGGAGAAAAAGGAGAAATTCCTTGAAGCGCCGAAAACTGAAAAGGGCGATGGAAAAAGCGGGCTGCCCGCATATCTTATCGTACTGCTCCTTGTTCTCGGGATTCTCGCCGGGCTTGCAATAGCGCTTTTCCTTCTTCCGCAGCAGCCGCAGGCGGATAATGGCAGCGGAAACGGCGGCGATGACACCAACACAATTAATGATACCCAGTACAGGACCGTGCCGATAACAATGCTTTACTCAGGCAAGTGCGGGAGCTGCAGGCAGACCAATACGATTGAAGAGCTTTTCATTGTGCGGAACATCCCTTACTCCATGAAAAAAGTTGACGCTGAATCAGGGGAGGGAAAGCGCATAGTGGAAAGGTTCGGCGTTGAAAGCGTGCCCACCGCGATAATTGACGTAACGAAAATGGAGTTTTACCCCTCAACCAAGGCAAGCTTTGACAGCGCCGCGCAGGTTATCAGGAAAGCCAACGGGGCATACGTCGTGCCGGAGCTGAACCTGAACGCCAATTATTATTTTCCCGTATATTTCCTTGAAAAACAGCCGGGCTTCTGCACCGAAGAAAAGCCTTCAGTGGCGCAGTTCGACGATTACTATACGGAGCAGAATGCGAAGGGAAGAAGAGTATTATACGATTTTGCCGCGGACTTCAATGAACTCGTGGATTACAGGTACAGTTTCGCGCAAAGCGCTTCGGCTGACACGAACGCGGTGCTCGCAAACCTTTTCCTCATGTGCGCTTCACAGCAGGGGAAATACTGGGAGCTTGAACGCGCCGTGACTGGAATTTACTGCAACAACCCGTTCAAGGGCGATGAGACAATCCTTACAGGCCCCGAAATTGACGGGTGCTGGACAATCAGCAGCCATTACGGAAAGCCGTTGACACAGATTGAACTGGATATTGCGCTCGGCAGGACAACGATTGACACGAACGAGTTCCTTGCATGCATCGGCCAGAAAGAAGTGCTTTACAACAATGCGAAAAAGGCCGCGGAAGATTTAGGAATTGGCAGGCCTGGCACCTTCCTCATTGACTGCCAGGAAACCACGGGCCTTTCACAGATTAAGGGCTCATTCTGCGCGATTCACCCGGAAATGGAAAAGTGTTCAGCGGGCAATGAAAATGGCTGAATCGGTTGGGCCCGCAAAATTTTTTTTCAGGGGGAAATATTTTGAGTGCCCTGAAAGCGTTTATTTTCCCTCGGAGGATTCCTACTTCCTCGCGGAAAATATTTCCGCGGGAAAAAACCTTTCAGCCATAGATGTGGGCTGCGGCTCCGGCATACAGTCCTTGAACCTTTTGATGAACGGCGCGGCAAAAGTGATTGCGCTGGACATTAATAAGGAAGCGGCGGAGGCAACCCTCAAAAATTCCGTTTCCGCGGGCTTTAAGGGAAAAGTTGAGGCAAGGGTTTCAGACATGTTTGAAAACTGCCCTGAAAAGGCGGACATCATAGTGTTCAACCCGCCGTACGTTGTGAGTGAAGGGATAAAATTCAAGGACCTTGACGGCGGAAGGAAAGGCAGGGAAGTGCTTGACCGCTTCATTGAGGGATTTCCAAGGCACCTGAACATGGGCGGGAAAAGCTTTTTCCTCCAGACAGACATCAACGGTTTCGCGGAGACAAAGGAAAAGCTCATGGAAAAAGGCCTTGAATTCGGCATTGCCGCAAGGAAAAGGACTTTTTTTGAGGAAATGGCAGTATATAGGTGCAGGCTTAAAAAACTTTGATTATTTAATATCAAAGGGCAAAAATAAGGATACAAAAATTGTCCTTTGATAGCTGTCGAAAGACATTCAAAAAAGTTTCACAATTAATGTTTTTCGATATAATAAAATAAACACGGCAAATTCATTTATTAAGCAGAAAAAATATTTAATGAAAAGGAATTGAAATGACCACAAACCCAGGCCCCGAATATTTTATTGCCCAGCAAAAATATGAGGAAGCAAACACCCCTGAAAGTAAGATTGCCGCGCTTCAGGAAATGCTCAAGTTTGTGCCAAGGCATAAAGCCAGCGAAAACATGGTGGCTGAACTTACCTGGAAAATATCAAAAATGAAAAAAGACATCGAAAAGCAGAAAGAACAGTCAAAAAAATCCACTGGTTACTCAATAAATGTCAGAAAGGAAGGCGCTGGGCAGATTGTTTTGATGGGCATGCCAAATACCGGCAAAAGCACCCTGTTAAAGCTTCTTACAGGGACAAATGTTGAAATAGCACCCTATCCATTCACAACCAAAACTCCGGAAATAGGAATGATGGATTTCAAACACATAAAAGTCCAGCTCGTTGAAGTTCCCGCACTAATTGAAGGAAGCAGTGAAGGCAAAGCCGACGGAACCAGAATGCTAAGCCTTGCAAGAAACGCTGATGCAGTGGTTGTTTTGCACAGGGACGAGCAGGAAAAGCAGGTTGTTATAAAAGAACTTGAAAAATCAGGAATAATTATTGACAGAAAAAAGCCAAAAATAACAATCGAGCATTCGGCCCTGAAAGGAATTACAATTTCCGGAAAACAGTTCCTCAAAATTGCGGAAAAACAGGTTGAAGAAGCCCTGCACGGAATCGGAATCCATAACGCAAACCTTCTTGTTGAAGAGCCCCTCACACTTGAAAAACTAAATGAAGCGCTAGATGAAACCCTTGAATATAAGAATTGCTTATTCTTAAATATTTTCACTGAAAAAGACACTGAAAAAATCAAGCAGGAAATTTTTGCACTGCTCGAAAAAATAATTATTTACACAAAAAAGCCGGGACAGGAACCTGATTATAATATGCCACTAGCCCTTCCGAAAAATGCAACAATAGACGCTGTTGCAAACCTAATCCACAAGGATATTGCAAAAAACCTTAAATACGTGCGGGTATGGGGGTCGACAAAATTTCCGGGGCAGAGGGTTTCAAAGGATTACAAGCTGCAGAGCGGGGACATAATAGAGGTTTACTCCTGAAATTCCGCGGGGTATTTTCAATGCCCGCCTTCATGTTTTTTTTGGGAAGAATTTTTCTGCTTTCTCATGTAAACCGAGGCAAACACGAGCAATGCCACCGCCAGAACGAGGAACGCCGCGAGAAAGTCGCGGCCGGCCCCTTTTTGTGAAAACGTTTTTTCAAGCACGTGCCTCCCGCCGGAGTCCTCGAACAGAACCCTTGCCGAAACATTTCCTGAAGCGCCCGCTGAAGCACTGGAAAAAACCTGTTTTCCGGACAATTTTTCCAGGGGTTCGAGGCGCGGCGCTTCCAGGGCCGTGCCTTCAGGCACTACGCCCCCTTCCGGCAGAACTTCAGCCCTGACATTGAAAAGGGTTGCGCCTGAAACGTTTTCAAGGGTGAAAGAGGCAGTGCCTTTTTCCGCGGCGCCGGAAAAACCTTCCACAGCCACGGAGTATGAAAGCGGGCTCTGCGCGGATTCAACCACTGCGGAGGCAAGGATTTCGGAGCTGTTGCTGTCGGGGGAAACGGTTATTGCCGCGGTGCCGGAAAAAAAGCCTTTGGACATGACAGTGAAATGTTCTTCAACGGATTCACCGGGCTGCAGGAGGCTGAAGCGGTAAAACAGCGCGCCTTTGCCCCCTGAAGCTGCTTTGAGTGAAAGCCCCTGTGAAACGGAAACTGAAACCGTTAAATTTTCCTCCGGAATCTGGGAATCGTTTTTTATTGTGAGGGAGTAATCCTTCAGCTCGGAAGGGTAAATAAGCGATGCGTTATTGTCCCCTTGCGGTGCAAGCGACACTGAAACCTGCGCAAAAGCAAAAGGCAAAAAAAGCAGGATGAGGAAATAAAATGATAAAACCACGCGCAGGTTTTTTTCAGCCATAAAAATCCGGCCCTTCACCGTCTTCCCGCTGCCCGAAAATTTTCTTGGACAGCTTATCCCTGTTGTTGAGGGCGTAAAGCAGCACAAGGAGGACGGCAAGTATTGCGGCGAGCTGGAACAGGAAATCCTGCGAAACAGGCTCTGGCGGAAGGCCTTCATTTTTCCCCTGCTTTTCAACGGAGACTGCGTTGGCTACCGCCTGCTGCGCGTACTTTTTGGATTCGGAAAAGCTTTTCTCGTTGTAAAGCTTCAGCGCGCGCGAATAGTTCTGTTCCAAATCCCTGACTTTCGCCTGGTCCTTCCAGAGGCCGCGGTTTTCCTCCGCGAGGATTGCCGCCTGCGCGGAGTAAAGGCTTGAAAAGCTTGAGCCCTTGACGAGGTCAGGATTTTCCCCGTACAGCAGCGCGTAAACGTCGTTTTTGAGGAGGCGGGAATCAAACTCTGAAAGGACTGAATCCTGCCTGAGGGAAACCGCTTCAAGCACTGAACTGATTGACTC
>DASRUO010000093.1:0-7449 GCA_035655375.1 archaeon
CAAGCAATGAGCGGATGATGTGGTGATGATCCCGTGGAACATCTGCCTGCACTACAAGCATGCGCCCCTCATCAAACGATGGAAGCTTGCCTGCTTCAAAAGAGGCTCCGCCTATGCCAAAAACGTTTAGTGCTGGAACGAAGAGAAGCGCAAGAGCCATTCCGGCAACAACGCCGAGCACTGCAATATGCCCCGGCTTTTCCAATGCCTTGAAAACCATCAGCGCGGCTATTGCGAAAAAGTAGGGGAAAAGCCTTGCAAGGTGAAACTGCAAGTTGAAGAAAACCGCGCCGAAAAACAGCGTGACAAGCACAAGGAACATTGATTCGGCTTCATCCGTTTTGCCCCTGAAAGAGTTCACCGAAACCGCAGCAAGCGCAATGACAACTATAGCAAGGAAGGGCTGCGTGAACATGGGGAAAATTATTATGGTGAAGTATTCAGCGGAAAAAAGGAGGAAAGACACGAACCAGAAAGCAGACAGGCCGAAGCTCAGCACGCATACTTTCATGAATGTCTGAAGTTTTTTCACTGAAAAATCGTGCAAGGCCATGCCGAATGCGAGTAAAAGGAGGACGAAGCCGCTGAAATGAATGAGAGAGCAGAACGCCACAAGCACGCCTGACCTGAAAAACTTTCCGTGCCTCAGCTCTTCCCTTAAGACTCCGAGGGCGATGAAAAAGAACGGGAGCATGAACGCGTTCGGCAACAGGCCTATGTTGAATGTTGAGTCAAAGTTGCCGCCGATTGCGCCGCTGTCAAAAAAATAGTTGGGTACAAACATGAAGCCGTACATGAACAGCATGAACATTGACGCCTTGAATTCGTTGAAACCAAACTTTCTCGCCAGAAAGTAGAACGAATAAGGGGTCAGGAGCACTGCGGCTGAAACGAGAAGCTTTAATGCGGCTTCAAGCGGCATTACCTGCGCAATGAGCGCCGCAAGCCAGTAGAAAAGCGGCGGGTAAAAATAGTTCTGCGGAAATCCCGTGAAAGCGTAAGGGTTCCAGCCGCTGAAGCCCGGGAACAGGAATTCCTTGGTGTAGTAAGCGGAAAGGTAATGGCCAGCACTGTCCCAGATGTAAAGGTTGTTGAAGAAAAAGAAAGGCAAAACAATGAAAAGCAGTGAGAAAACGGTTATTGAAATAAACGCAATCCGGAAAGCGCTTTTGCCTTTCAATGCCGCTAAAATTTTATGAAACACAGGAAAAGAATGGACGCCAGAGTTATTAAGTTTTATTTTTCCAGAAAACGCCTGAAAAGCATTGCCCCCAGAACGGCGCCAACCACCGGACCAACAAAGTAAATCCAGAGCTGGCTCAAGGTCGTTCCGCCCCCAAGCAAGGCGGGGCCGAGTGAACGTGCAGGGTTCAGCGATGCGCCAGAAAACGGTATGCCGTAAAGGTGCGCAACCAAAAGATAAAAGCCTATCGCAAGGCCCGCGTGGCTTGAATCCTTCCCGCTTGTCACGGAAAGAATCACGATGAGGAATAAAGCCGTTGCAATTATTTCAACCAGGACAGCGGAAAGCACGCCGAAAGAGCCGGCGGTTGTGGCGCCCAAAACCTTGTCCGAGGTTATTACCCATAAAACAATGCTCGCAATGATTCCGCCGAGGAACTGCGCGGAAATGTATGGGATGACTTTTTGCCTCGGGAACTTTTTCGCGGCCCAGAGGCCTATTGTTACCGCGGGGTTGAAATGCCCGCCTGAAAAAGGTCCCAAAGAGTACACCAGCGCGGCCAGCGCAAGGCCTGCGGTGAAGGCGATTGCGAGAAGGTTCAGCAGGGTAAAAGTTCCTGTGATTGAAAGCGTGCCGGCAATTGTTGCGGTTATTGAAAAAACAAGGGCGAAAGTGCCGATAAGCTCTGCCATCAAATCCTTCATAAAAAAAACCTTACATAAAAAAATCCCGAAAAGCGTTAAAAACCAATGCTGTTTCTTTGCCCGTTACCAAGCAGATAATCAGAAAGAAATTCTAACTATTTGGGGCTTGCATTCTCAGGCCTGAAATCCAGCGCAAGCGAATTTACGCAGCACCACAACCTTTTTCTTTCTCTTGAAAAGAGAAATAAAAACGTCCTTGCAGAACCAAAGGTTCTGCGAGGCCTCGCAAACCAAAATGGTTTGCAAGGTGACGAAAAAGAAAGAGAAGGTTACTTGACGCCTCGTTTCTGCAGCTTAAAATCCAAAGCAAGCGAATTGATACAGTACCTTTTCCCCGTCGGCTTCGGGCCGTCCTCGAACAGATGGCCGAGGTGGCTTTTGCAGTTGCCGCACTTCACCTCAATGCGGTGGATGCCGAAAGAGTAATCGTCTTCTTTTACAACGTTCCCTTTTTCGGCGACATCGTAAAACGAAGGCCAGCCCGTTCCTGATTCAAACTTCGTGCCCGAAGGGAAAAGGTTCTGCCCGCACGCGGCGCACACGTACATGCCTTTGCCTTTATGCTTGTACCATTTTCCGGAAAAAGCCGGCTCGGTGTTTCCGAGCCTGCAGACATTGTACTGTTCGGGGGAAAGCTTTTTCCTGAATTCTTCTTCAGGCATTTTTTCCATAAGCATAATATTGCACTTTCATAAATATAAAAGCTTTTTTCCAAATCCCAAAACCTGAAAAACATTTTTTCAGGAAAATTTTCTTAACAGCCGCATTGCTTTAAAAAAACAACCGATGGAATTTTTTTACGCATGAAAAAATTCGTTTTGATTTTGAGCCTTGTTTTAATTGCCATTGTTTTGAGCGGCTGCACGCAGCAGAGTCCTGATTCCAGCATACCAACGGCGGATGACACGCTTACCGGCACTGATGATTCTATGATGGATGACGGCGCGATGGATGATTCAGGCGCCGCGGCTGAAACCCATATTATTCAGATTACCCAGGAAGGCTTTTCGCCTTCGCCCCTTACAATCAAGCAGGGCGACACCGTCATCTGGGAAAATAATACCGCTTCAACGACAAGGTGGCCGGCTTCAGCGCAGCACCCGACGCACACCGTTTACCCCGGCTCAGGGATTGAAAAGTGCGGCACCGCCGAGCAGCCGAACATTTTTGACGCCTGCGGCGGAGTAGGCCCAGGCGAAAGCTTCAGCTTCACGTTCAATGAAAAGGGCGAATGGTTTTACCACGACCACCTTGACCCGACAAAGTTCGGGCAGGTAATTGTGGAATAAAGGGAGTTCAGGCAGGCCGATTAAGCTATTTTTTCGGGCTTGAAAAAACCGCAATAATTTTACAGCCAGTCCCTTTCCCAGCGCTCAAAATCCTGCTCGCGGACGATTTTCTCGTAAGGGTTTTTTCTCCCAATGCTGATTTTTCCGCCGGTCAGATAGAGGCCTATTATCAGCCCGAGGGCCAGGCCCCCCAGGTGCGCGAAGTTTGCGACATTGTCCGGGATGAATATCCCGAAAAAGTCCTGTGCCGTCCACACAATTGCAGCGAGCCACATCGGCATGGGTATGAATCCGAGGTAAATGACCATGTTGGGCCTTAAAACAGTGAGCACGCCGAGAACGCCGAAGATTGCCCCGGAAGCGCCCAGGGCGGCTGTTGCTGTTCCCCCCTGCGCTGCCTGCACAATTGGAATGCCTAAAATGAATACAATGCCTGCGAAAATTCCTGTGATGAAAAAGTATGAAAGGAATTTCCTGCTGCCGATGATTCCTTCAAGGATGCTCCCGAAAAGCGCCAAGGCGAAGCCGTTGAACAGGATGTGCTCAAGGCTTCCGTGCAGGAAAATGCTTGAAGCCAATGCCCATGGCCTGAAAAGTACGTCCGCGGCGTCCAGGATGAAGAAATCAGTTATTTCGGGAATGAACAACTGCAGAACAAATACCGCGGCCATCAGCCCGGTAAGCTTTAACGCCCAGTGGCTGTTGAAAGGCATGAGAATAATTAAGGCAGAATTCTTTTAAAAAAACCGGCGATTAAGCTTTCAGCGCTTCTTTGCTATTTTCCTATCAGGCTTGCCGCAAGCTTGTCAAAAGACTCATTCCAGCCCTGCCCGGCCATTTTTTGCATCTCGCCGGCGGGCATTCCAACATGCCTCAAAACCATTTTTGTTTTTTCGCCTTGTTCCTCAAAAGCCAGAATCACCTGCATTTCCATCGGCATGCCCTCCATGCCGTAATGCGCCGCCGGAACAATGTTGCCGTTTTCGTCGGCAAAGGAATCGGTTGCAACAATTTTTTTGAAAGGAATAATTTCCTTGTAAGTGCCGGTGCTCCAGTAATCTTTCACCATTCCATCGGGTCCGGCTCCGCGCATGCAGGCCAGGTATTTCCCGCCCACCTTGAAATCAATTTTGCTCACGGGGCATGAAAAGTGTTCCGGCCCCCACCATTTCTTGAAATGCTCCGGCTCTGTCCACGCTTTCCAAACAAGTTCAACCGGCGCGTCAAAAACACGTGTGATTGCCAGTTCGTTTCCATTTGATTTTCCCCCGGCCATTTTTTGCGCCTATTTATAAGCCAAGTTCAGAATATTAATGGCTTGCCAATGTTAATTTTTATTCAAACTCAGGAATATTCCGCCAAAGAATTTTCCGCAACTCATGCGCTTGTTGGTTTTGCCGTTATTTTAGAAGCCAGTTGGGCAAGAAATGTCACACGCCCCCTTAAGGCGTTTGCGGCAAGCAGCCCCAAAAGCGGGAATAATTCCGGCATGAGTGAAAGCGAGGCGAAGCACAGCAGTGCAACCAGCACTCCAAAAAGCGTTTTGCCGGCGGGTGTAACGGAGGCTGTTTTTGGCTCAACAACCATGAAAAAAGCGAAAAACACCGTGGTTCCAATAAAGGCCAGGCTTTCAAGCATTATCGCGGGGTTGTTTCCCGAAACAAGCGCCTGCAAGGCAAGGATTACCGCAAACGAAATGAAAAAGCTAAGCCCCGTGGCGAGCGTTTTGGTGAAATACATCAGCGCCAGCCCCAAAGGCGCAATCAGGAGAAGGCTTGAAACGCCATGCCAACTCACACTAATTGGCAGAATCAAGCCGGCTAAAACAAGTCCGAAAGCCGCGGGGTTGAAAATATGCGTGTTTTTCCATTTGAGCAAATGTTTTGACCCGATGGCCAGCAATGAAACAAGCAAAACAGGAAGAAAATCAAGGGAAGGGCTGAGCAGCAGGCCTATTATAATGCCTGTAATGTATGCTGAGTAGGGGATGTGCAGGGCGCGGTTTTTAATGTACCCGAATGCGATATCGAAGGCAATCGAGAAACCGGCTGCAGCCAGCAGGTGCGCCAGAAATTCGGGGGCGGGAAAAAGCAGCAGTGAACCCAGTGCGGCAAGGGTAAAAGCCGCCGCGGCATACCGGTACATCAAAGGGACTTTTTTGAGCCAACCAAAATCCATTCAATAAGATAATGCCGTTGTTGTTTTAAAAAAAACCGGTGAATGGCATCCGCGAAACTCGGCGCAACCCCCCCCTCAAATGCCCCTACTCCGCATTTCCGGGGGTTTCATTCAGGGGCAAAAATGTTTCGCTGATGAACCCCCCTTAGAATTTGATATCTTTGATATCACAAACAAACCTTGAGTGTAAAATACTAGTTTTCCCTTACAAAAATTGCCAGGATTACAAATTTTACTATTTGCTGATTGCAATTCATTATTTTAAATAAAATTATCTAAATATAAAAATATTTTTTAGATGTGCATCTGTGTTAAAGCAAGATTCAATAATTTTACTCCCCCAATCTAATTATTTTTGGAACCGAATCAAAACCCTTGTCAAAGGAATATAATTCCCTGATTCCATAATCAAGCATTAAAGCAACAATAGTTGAATCAGTAAAGTTGAGCTTATAATATTTTTTAAAAATTTCCTGTGCAACAATCAAATGCTTCTGTTCAACTTTCAACATTTCAATTTCAGAACCAACAATATTTTCAAGAATTTCATTTGAAACCCTGGCTCCTTTCTTTACCCTCGCAAGAGTCAAAAGTTCATCCAAAACATAATCAGAAAAAACAACACCCTTCAATTTACCGCTAACAATCGCATTAACAATTTTTTTGGATTTAAAATGATGTTTTTCATCGGCAAAAAAAGCTGAAAATAAAGTCACAGTATCAATGAACTGCATGATTAAAAACCCGAAACCGCCAAATCATGCTCTTCGGCAGCATCAAAAGCCTTTCCAGCCTTAAACTTTCCCACAAGACTTTTCAAACTTTTTTTAACCTTCGGCCTCAAAATAATTTCCCTATCCAAGTCAATCACCTGAATCTCATCACCCTGCTTAAAACCATGCTTACGCCTGCTCTTGGCCTGCAAAGTAAACTGATAACCCTTAGACAACTTAATCTCATACACATCAATCGCCATTCAAACCACCAATACATTTACGCCTTTCATTATATTTAAACCTTTTCATTAGAATTAGCCAAACTAATGGATACACATGTTGATTCTGCATCTGTTCATCCTGTAGAAGTAAGAAGCGAACTTTTTTCAAAATGTATTAATGTATAGCCTCCGCCTCACATTGTTCTTGCTCCGGATAAACATATTTTAGATTTCCATCCCCCAAATGGAGATTTGAACAGACAAGCAATTTACAACTTTCTGGGTTTGCTGTGTACTGATTGCAAATCTGAAAAGCGTCATCCCAAACTATGTTATAATCTTTATATTCTGATTTTTTTAGCGAAGCATAAGCTGAATTTAAATAACATTCCTCGATAACATGCTGACCAACCAAACCCCTTTCTTTATGTTCATCACAGGTTTCTAGCCATTGTTGGGCGCGTGGAGATAAAGGGTTATGACTCAATTCGCAAGTGCCTTCAACACAAAAGGCACCCCACCGAGGAAAACATAACTCAGGGCCTTGTGGACAACTATTATCTAAATATACACAATCACTATCTATCGA
This sequence comes from archaeon, assembly GCA_035655375.1. Lineage (GTDB taxonomy): Archaea > Iainarchaeota > Iainarchaeia > Iainarchaeales > Iainarchaeaceae > DASRUO01. Next base: position 6,881 of record DASRUO010000093.1, read on the forward strand.
GCATTCATTGGATTTAGGAGCCGTACACCCGGCTAAAAAAACAATAATCAGGAAAAAAAATCCAAAAAAAATTATTTTCATACAAATAAATAACTTCAGCCATATTTAAGAATTGCCCTTGGGCAAATTACCGAACTGAAATAAATATTTCGCCGAAAAACTGCTCCTGCCACATGTTGATTTTCCCTTTATTCGTGAGGAAGAGGCACGGGATGAAGGTGCGCACAATGGCTTCATTCGTGGACTGCTTTTTAATCAGCGCCGAAAACATCACAAGCCCCTGCGAGTCAGCATTTTCCTTTATTATTTTGTAAACCTTTTCCATTTCCTCATCAATCTTGAAATCGGAGAAAGGGATTGAAAATTTTGCCCTCTCGCGCTGCAAAAAGTCTTTGTCGCGCGTTTTCTTCGAGCTCTGCAGCATTTTCTCGATGCTTGCAACAAGCTCCTCCAGTGAAACCTTGCCTTCCTTGATTTTGCGGATGTTTTTAAGCTCCGGAAGCATCGCCTCAAACTCGGCCCTTTCCTCAGGGCTCATGGACTTTTTCTGCTCAAGGAATTCATCCTCG